>JBAZCF010000008.1 GCA_041671045.1 Parachlamydiales bacterium | reverse complement strand
GTATTGTTTTGACCGAATCGCATTGGGAAGCACGCCTAATAAGCCCTTTCCGTGGACTAAGTCTAGCCGTTAAGTCACTAGCCACAGGCGTATATTTCTTAGCAACAGCCATTTTCTCTCAAAAAGTATTTTCCAATGGTTGGAAAGGTATAAAAGCAATTGGATATTCACCTGTATGGTTATTAACCGGTATTGTTGGCCTTGCCTTTATCAATTGTGCAAAAAGCACCGGAATTATGATTAGAGATGGAAATCAAAGTAATATGAACCACATATGTTTAGCTTCACTTGTGAACGAGGCTAATAGTAGAGAAAATCATATACGAGGATCAGCAGTTGCAACTTTAAAGTATAGATTTACCGCCGTGCTACCCCAAATACTCTAGAAATTTTAGGAGATGATAAATACGGCATTAGCCGTATTTATCATCTGTATAAATTAAATGAGAAAGGTGCGTTTTGCTGTCTTAAAAAGGCCTAAATTTGCAGATTCGATAAGGGCTGGTTAGGTATACTATCATTATTAAGATAGATTTATAAGTTTATTATTAATATTTTGTTCGTAAAAAGGAAATTATTATGGGTATGTTTGTTCACACTATAGTTGATAGAATCGATAATATCCTACAACACGATTCTTCCGTTCCCGGCGCTGATATTTATTATAATGTGAAAGCACGCACTGCAAGTGCGGTATTGGGTATCGTAGGGACTGCCGGTTCTATTGTGGTTAGACTTCCCAAAGCTTTAGAGAATTGTGTGACCTTTTTGGTAAAGAGGGATATTTCCTATCTCGGATATGCAGTAGGAAACCTTACCACTGCAGCTACATTGGATATTCTATCAGGAGTGTTATCAACACTTAATAATGTTTTAGCGCCTGAGACTCAGCCCTTAAGCAAAATTATTGAAGGAGTCAGTGTAATTAAGTATAAATATTCTGAAGAAAATTATGTGCGAGTTACGTCCCCCTGGCAGGCTAGGATCATCAGCCCATTCAGAGGGTTAAGTCTTGCTATTAAAGCCTTGGTAAAAGGGATATTAAATTTATCTTCAGCCATTTTCAGTAAAGATATTCAATCAACCGCCTCTAGAGGTATTAAAGGGATTTTTTGGCTTACTCCTAAGCTTCTCATAACAGGCCTTGTAGGTACTGTCTTTACTTCTGTTGGAAAACAAAACGGTATACTGATTTCAAACGAGGAAAAATTTTGTATACAGAATGGTAATGAACGTGAGACCTACAACATCGACGAAACAGTGCATAGGTCAAACTCGTTATATAGTTATAGGGAAGGTTCATATGCTATATTTATGGGATTTAAACTTCGCTGCCCGAAAACATCATAAAAGTCCTTCGAAGTCAAATGATGACTTACCTAACAGCTACTGAATACATAAAGGCCTCGTTTTAAACGAGGCTTTTTTTTGCTTCAATTAACCAATAAGTCTTCAGGAATCATGGAGATCGAGGCATATTTACCGCCCATCTCTCTCAGCAATGACTGCCATAGTTTATCCGCGGGTGTATAGAAAACATGCTTGGCTGTGGCAGGGAAAAGGAACCAATGCCCGTCGAGGAACTCTCTTTCTAGCTGCCCCGCAGACCAACCTGCATATCCAAAACAGAGATTGATACGTGGGCCGGCCGGATCTGAAATAGACTCTTGCAGAAACTGCAGGTCTCCGCCCAGATGAACATCTTCACAGATTTTAAGTGTTTGATGGGGAATTTTATCACTTGTATGGAGCAGCATCATCTGATTTGTTTGCACTGGTCCGCCTGCTCTGATTCCCACATGCGGATTATTGAGGGCGTTGACATTCAAGATTTCTTCAGGCAGCTCTAATGCAAGGGACTTATTCAATAGTAAGCCAAAGGACCCGTTAGGGTTGTGCTCACAAATAATGATGACGCCTCTAAAGAATATCCCGGATTCAATATCGGGTGTGGCGATTAGGAACGTCCCACGTTGAATCTGTGCATAGGGCATACTCTCCATAGTCAAATCCTTACTAGGTTGTCGTATCTGCTTTTTCAGGTCGGATTGATTATTTTCATTCTTATCAACAGGTGGCTTCATGGACATTCAGAATAAATAATCTCCGTTCGAGGCAACTGATACTCAACAAGTTGCGTATTGTACATCTTAAGAGCTTCTTCCATTGAAGTGACACGTCGAAGAAGCTCTGCATATACTCTGGTGAAGTCATTATCCTCAATAAGGAGGCCGCAGGGATATAGACATTCATTCTTATCTAATACCATATTTACGCGCTCAAGGGAAGTTGTAATGTTGTCAATTTCATCATTGAAGAAGTTGCGGAATTCCTGGGGAGTGCAAAGTTTAGCTAAAAGGTTCATGCGGCGGGCACGTAGACGTTGCCAGTTTTTATCAGAATGGAACAGCAGGCCATAATGGTTGATATCGTCAAAAATCACTTCGCCTTTATTTAATAGTGAAATGAGATGAAGATAGATTTCATCGCTGGCAAGGATTCTACCTAAAGCGCCTTCGCCTTCATTCAGCCTGTAGGTTATGTTATTTGCATTAGCTGCTGTAGAGGAAAGTTCGGAAATTGTATAAGTGACCCTAGGCATCGAATTGGAAAAGTCTTGGGCGATGTTGGATACATTAGTTACGATGCCCCTTAGCTCTTCCGGATGATCGATAGCCTCTGTGATGTTTTTTGTATGATCCGTAGTTTCGGCAAAATCACCTAAAGCGACTTCTACCGTATCCCAAGTCCCTAGCAGGCGATCGGAAAAGGCGTGAACATTCTCTACAGTTTCAGAAAGGTTATCCGGTTGGTTAACAGCGATGGAGATATCGCGTACGTTATCTGTTGTCTCTTCCAGATTGGAAATGACGCGTTCGATATTAATCCAGGAGCCGTCTAGCTTTTCTGAGAAGTGATGAATATTGGCAACGGTATTAGAAAGTTCCTTCGGTTTATTGAGGGCTTCCGAAATGTCGGCAATGTTGCTGGCTATTTTGGCAATGTTGCGGAAGGTATGTTCGTGCTGAAGGTCATCCATTATCCTGTTGATATTGTCTAAAGCGACATCCAGCTTGTCGGCAACTTCTTTGAATTCTTTAAAGGTTTGCTCTACAGATCCTGACTCATTAGCATAGATGACTTCAGCATCGATCTGTTTAATTTTCTCACCGGGTTTTGGGGGGAAGGGGTTGATTGAAACAGATTTTTCCCCTAGCAGTCCGGAAGTTCTCAAGGAAACTTCATCTGTATTAAAGATATTTACTGAGGAATCCACCTTTAATTCTAACTCATAAAGATAGACTTTTCCGTCGCGTGTATAGCGGTGAGTTTTCTCGCCGGGTATCTCACGGATGTCGACAACTTCACCTACAGGTTTACCGCCGTAAGTGACGCGTGTTCCTTCCGAAACTTTATCGATATCGGGAAAACGGACAATCAGAGTTTTTTTCTCGTCTCCTACAGTAGGATGGATGAACATAAGCAGGAAAGTTACGATAGATGTTGCAGCCAATACAAAGATGGCGATCATCACGTTTTTATACTGGTCACCCATGATTCGTTTCCTCATGCTTAGAATGCTTAATATTATCAAAAGAGATCATAGCATTACTAAAAAATTCTTTTAATACAGGATCGTCAATTTTTATAAATTCTTCTTTAGTAGCCACATGTTCGATTATGCCATTCTGGTGGAAGGCTAGACGGTCGCCTACTTCAAAAGCCGATTTGATGTCATGTGTCACGACGATGATAGTAGCGTTTAACTCTTCTTTTGTCTTGTTGATAAGCTCGTTAATTTGCATGGCTGTGATAGGATCAAGGCCTGTCGTGGGCTCATCAAAAAGGATTAAACTGGGACGGTAAACAATTACACGGGCGAGTGCGGCGCGTTTGCGCATCCCGCCAGAGAGGTCGGAAGGCATTTTATCTTCGGTTCCGGCCAGGCCTACGACTTCAAGGGCATGCGTTATCCTGTCTCTGTTTTCGCCCGGCGGCATATCGGGGAAGTGTTGTTTTAGATAGAAGCCAACATTGTCGCCGATGTTCATAGAGTCGAAGAGGGCAGCACTTTGGAAGAGCATTCCCATATGGCGCATGACTTCGAAGTTGGATTGGAGGTTGATGGATGTCACACGGATGCCGTTAACCTCGACATAGCCTTCATCCGGCTTTTCAATCCCGATGATCTGCCGTAAAAGAACGCTTTTGCCGACGCCGGAGCGTCCCAAAATAATGACGGTTTCGCCATCAAGGACTTGAAGGTTGAGACCTTTAAGGACTTGCAGCTTTCCGTAGCGTTTCCATAAATTGTTTACGACGATCATTATTAAAACCAGTAGTCTAAAAATTTGTTGATGAACTCGTGCGAGTTGTTCAAGCCAATAGTGATTAAAAAATTGGATATTAGGATAACGGAATAACAGATGACCACACTATTGGTGGTGGAACGTCCAACGCCTGCAGCTCCTCCTGTGGTTGTCATCCCTCGGTAGCAAGAGATAGTGATAATGACAATACCAAAGATGAAGGCTTTGATGATCCCGCTGGCAAAATCGAAAGTGGTGATATGGAGCGGCAGGGGATCTAAAAAGGAGTTGGCGGACATATTGTAGTATTCTACTGCGATGATAAAGCCCCCTGCAATCCCCATCACACAACTAAAAACAGTAAGTAGGGGGAGAACGATTGTACCTGCAATAAAGCGGGGAGCAACAAGATATTGTAGGGGGTTGACAGCCATACTGCGCATCGCATCGATCTGCTCTGTGACGCGCATAGTGCCCAACTCGGCGCACATCGCTGCGCCGACGCGGCCCGTGACCATAAAGGCAGTGAGGACGGGGCCCAGTTCTACCATCATGGCTTTGGTGACCATCAGGCCGGTTGCGCTGGCAAGCCCCTTGTCGGAAAGTTGGAAAAAGCTTTGCGCAGCTAAGACCATACCGGTGGAAAAACCTGTAATGGCAACGACGGGGAGGGAAAGTACACCGATTTCATACATCTGATCGCGAATGAGCCTCCAGTGGGGAGGATGTCTGAATGCAAGCCAGATGACCTGCATAGTCATAGCTACGTAAGCGCCGAGAGCTTCAAGTGAACGGAGGATCCAGGGCAGCATTATAAATATTCAGAGTGGTTCATAATATTTCACAATATCCTGACTTTGTCATTAAAACTCAAGAAGGTACAAATATTAATTCACATTAATTTATGCGTATAAAAGTTCTAAAAGTCTTTACGCCACTTCAGAAGTAGCTGGGTTTCAGCATTATCAGTAATCTGCGCCCGTGCGCGGACGTGGTTAATGACACGCGCATCTACGGCGATGCTGTTTCCATCATCCGTAATACTTTTATTTAGAGAGACATAGACACCTTTGCAGATATACTTGCCCACTTGGACAGAAACTTTATCGCCGGCGCTGGTAATTTCGCGGTTAATGTCAATACGGTCAAGGCGTAATCTATTTCTAACATTCGTAAGAAGATCAGGACTATCGCCGCCGACCTTATTTAAGTTGGAGATGGACCTTGAAAGCTGGTTTCCTTGATAAGGTGTAATCTCCGAAGGGCCTTTGCCGAAAAGCAAGTAGGATACGATCTCGCGCTGTGCCATCGCCGGATTGGAACGGAAAGCCAGGGTAGGATTCTTTAAAGGTCCGCGCAGTAGGGCCTCGATCAGCGTATCGTCAATTTCAAGCGACCCAATGACATATAGAGTTGTTTTAGTATCCCAGGGACCCGCAAAACTTATGGTGCCTTCCCGTAATTCAAAGATACGGCCCTTAAAGTCATAGGTTCCGTCGATGATTTTAACTTCACCCTGGACGTTGGGACTAGAGAGCGGTCCGCTAATATGTGCTTGTCCCTTCCAGGTTGATTCCAACCCGCGGCCTCTAATGCGTAGCTTATTATTTGTTTTGAAATCGAGATCTAAAGTGATGGGATACTCTGCTTTGGGAGCCGGTTTCTCATAAGTTGTACGTTTCTGCTTTTCTTCGGGGATATTGACGAAAGTGACATCTACGGTATCTGCACCTTCAGGAATTTCTTCAGGTATATAGAAAACAGAGGAGACCCCTAAGATTTCTCCACTGACGACGGCAGATTCCTTATCGCCCTTAAATAGAATATTTCCATTGAAGGCTGAGCGTACAAAGTCTTTTTGCAGGAGGAACATTTTCTCTAGCTTGCAGTTCAGTTCAAAAGGAAAACCTTGTTTTGGATCTATTGTTAGTCGTCCTTTACCATTCAAAGCCCCGTCTTTACCGTCTGAAGCGTAGAGTTCTTCAATGGTGATAGAGCTATCTTCAGCACGAGCCTTGATTGTGATGTCCTTAAGGAATGTGCCTGTCTCAAGATTTTCGTAAGATCCCTTTTCTAAAGCTATAATTCCACTTATGATGGGTTTTGTAGAGGTTCCTTTAACATTCAGTGTTAAATTTAGGTAGCCGGTGACAGCATTGACGTGCGGAATGAAAATATCTAGAATGGGGCCGAGAGCGCCGGAGGCTTTCAAGGCAATTTCCAAAGTAGAATTTTCTGAAAGACTGGCTTCAAAAGGATAGAACGATAAGTTGACAGGAAGGTCAGCATACAAAGTGACAGGCTCGATGCCGGGACAAAGCATTTCCCCCTTGAAATGCGCTTTGCCTGAAGTGATATTAGCTGCAAATTTAGCTTTACAATAGGGGGCGTTACCGAAGAATTTATCTTCAAAATGGAGATTGTCTACATCAATCTGCATGGTGCCTTGCGGAGCGCTGAGAGGACCCGATAAATGTCCTTTGAGGTTGACTACACCGGTGAAAGGGAACGGAGTCGAAAAAATAGGCAGCATAGCCGGTAGAGAATTTCCTTGAATATCGAAATCAAAGTTTTCTAGGTTTCCCTTGGCCTGAAGCTGTAAAAGACCATCGCCTAGTTTAACCTTTAAAAGGGAGGAGTCAAAATGGTCTTCGAGCCAATGAGCAGTCCAGGGATTGGAAAGAGTGATGGGAACCTTCTCGTAGAGGGCTTCCATTTTATTAATAGATAGGGTGTAACGGCCCGAATCCAAGGCGACAGAGCCTTCCATGAAATTATTGTTTTCAAATTGCAGCTGGAAAGGAAAGCCGGTGACAGGAAACTCGATTTGCGACCGAGCTGTCCAAAGGGGGAGTTTGTTGCCATCGATCTTAAGGTCAGACCCATTGACAAGGATCTCGCCTTTTAAGCTTTTAAGAGGTCCTTCCAGATTAATTTGAGCTTTCAATTTTCCGAATTGAGTAGCGCCCTTGGTTTTATCGGCAAAGCTTGTGGTGGCCTTTATCTTTGTAGACAGTTGCTCGTCCAAGTGGATGGTATAGGCTGCTTCGGCCATTAGGTTGTCTTTTGATATGACGGTAGAAGCTTTTCCTTGTCCTTTAAGAATATTATTGGCCAGCTGTCCATCTGCCTCAATCAGGATAGGCTCTTTATCTTGTTCAGAAATATATTTTGCTGTGAGCTTGAGGAGGGGGGATAGTAATTCGCCGCTCAACTCTAATTGGGCATTCAATGAATGATCGCGCAATCCACCTTTTAGATCGCCGGAGAGTTGATGAGTAGTCATATCATAGCCGATGCTGCCTTTGGCTATTAATAAGTCGCCTTTAATGTCTACTCCTTGAAGTCGAACAAGGTCGTCATTATATTGGAAATGAGTGAATAGTTGCCCGCTATCTTGAGGAAGCTGATACTGTATAGTAGTATTCCCTTTGAATTCGGGGACTATACCTTTTTCGATAAGGGTTAAAATATTCGGTGAATTGAATGAGCACTCGCCTTTAGATTGGATCTTCATCAAACGTAAATCTTCAGAGAACAGGCGGAGCACTCCATTTTCAGGATGGATCAAATCCCATTTGCAAGTCATATGATGTTTTGCCGAGGATTTAAGGGAAGTAAGCAAAGTCGTGGCATAGCCTGCATCTTTATTGGAGGCTGTCAATTTCAGGTGGGCTTTTTCAAAGTCGTCCTGCCAGTTTAAATGGCCTTTGAAATTCCAAGATATATTGGACGGGTTTTCGATAGGACGAGAAAGTAATTTTGAAAGTAAGTCTGTAGGAACATTAAGGAAATGGGTAGTAAGTTCCTTGCTATTTCCCTTCTCATTCAATGCTGCGTATAGTGTACTTTCGTCCACCTTTAGTTTGATGGGAGAAGCAGTTAACAAGCCCTCGGCATACTTTGCTTCAAATATTTGTGTCAGCGTAGTTTTATAGTCTTGTATAGTGCCGTTGAATTCTTTTAGAAAAAGAGACTGCTTCTTCTTATTAGCTTGCCAATGACCTGAAGCTTGAATATTCCAATGTAAATCCTTGTCCGGGTTAGCTAAAGTAAGCTTAAAAGGCCATTCCTGTTTTTGATTGTGAAAGGTATCGATTTGCAAGTCGCCAAGGGGTTGGTTTTTCCAAGTCATTTCGTCCGCAGATAACTGCACCGATCCTTGGGCTTTTCCAAATAGATCGTCCAAAGAGCCTTGAAGATTAAGTTCTTTAATGAATAAATCTTCGTGCTTCAGGTTTTCCGTATTTAGGCGAATTTGGACGTTTTGTTCCTGGCCCTTTTCCGTGAGATGTATGCTTCCGTTTAATTGCCCTGAGACAGGCATGAAAAAATCAAGGGGTAGATCTTGTACGGTTAAATCTCCCTGCACCATTATTGGAGATATTGTTGCAACCAGTTTACCGTCAATCTTAGTGCCGTCCCAGTCGACGTAGACTTTGGGCAGTTGCAGCTTATCGTTATATTCTAGATCAATTTCTGCTGTAGAGCGAATTAGGGGAGCTGAAAGTTGAATTTTACCTTTTAGGTTGGATAGCTTCCCTGCCGCATGCGAAAAAAGGTCGATTTCACCCCATTGCGGAGTGAAAATATTTCCGGTAAGGGTTCCCTGCAACGTCTGTTTACCTGGATCGAAGATGAAATCGCCTGTTTGACCGCCTTGCAGTGAACCGGTAAATTGATTTTTTAAGTCGGCACGCCAGATGTCTTCTTTATTTACATTGATCCGCGTTAGCGACTGCCAATCGCCCTCAAGTTCCCCTTCACATGCTAGATCAGCCTTGCATTGTGTAGGCAGCAGCAAGCCATCAGACAGCTTCCCTTTAAGCAGTACCTTTAAGGCTAAGGCGTCCATATGTTCAATTTCCAGCCAATGTAAGAGAACGCCCCCATTTTTTTCGTCGAAAAGAATGGAAACGGAATAGTCTTCCTCTTGATAGTTGAGCGACACCGCCACAGTTGCCATAGCTAATAAGTTTGTGGAATCGCGATTCTTAATCTTGAACATGGATGTCCAAGATTTGTTTTGCATATCACAGTCCACGCTGCCGTGAATAACGAGCTTTTTTAGATCCTCTGCAAAACTAGGGACATTTTCTCCACGGATTGTAAGCCCATCAAGATAGATGTCGGAGATTTCAATGGGGCAGACGAAAATTCCTGCCGGGGAGATGAGTGGTGTTGTATTTAGCGGAGCTGTAGCTGTGGCTCCCTTAGGCAGATCAATAGTTACATTATGTAAGTATAATTTGCGCAGTGCGATGCTTCCATGCAGTAATTCGCGTACTGACGGCCTAAGCTTAACTTTTTCTACCGTGACTGCTGCTCCATCTGTCCTTTCGATATGGATATCTTCACATTGCAGCGTCAAAGGCGGCTGCCAACTGATTTTTCCGATGGAGACTTTTAAGCCTGTTTTTTCAACAAAAGCCGCTTCAAGTTTGCCTTTGACATAACCTTTCATCGGCGTTCCAGTCCATGCAAGGTAGAGGACGGCGGAGAGAAAAGCCATAATAATAAGGAACTTGATCAATCTTCTCATCAGAACCTAATTTTTAAAAAGTTTGTCCTAAGCTCAAGTACACTTCCAAAGCCCTATCCAAATGTTTTCTTCGGTCCAAGGGGAAAGCTATATCCAATCTAAGAGGGCCTACGGGAGTGTGGTAACGTGCCCCGGCACCTACCGCCTGCAGTTGTTTATTATTCCAGCGGGGATAAACGCTGTTATAAACATTTCCTATATCATAAAAGAGGACCATACCCCAATCTTCGGTAATACGGCGGCGCATTTCAAAGTTAAAGATCATCATAGACCTACCCCCGAGAGGGTCATCTTTTTTATGAGTATGTTTACTGCGCCCTAAGGGACTGACTGTCAAATAGCGGTATCCGCGCAGTGTCTCTTCCGAGCCTGCATAAAATCTTTCGGAAGGGGGAATTACACGGCTGCTTGATCCTATAATAGTGCCGAATGTCATCTTTGTAGCGAAAATCATATTTCCGCATTCAGACATAGGCAGGTAAGAACTTAGGGTTAGAAGATTGATGCAGTAAGCAAAAGGCCGATCAAAAATCTCAAATGAGGGGATGACTTTTAAATTAACTGTATACCCGTAGGAAGGATCTACGGGGTCATCTACATCTACCCATTTTAAGCTCATCGGTAGTTTAAAGAGGTTGAAAGCACCGTTGTTATCCGAACGCCAGTTGACAAGATTTTTAAACATCAATCCGTAGGTAGTGCGAAGATAGGGATTGAATTGCCTTTCTACGGAGACGGAGGCACTATGAAATGTTTCGGTATAACCTTTGGTGACCTCATGGTGTGCCTGTATCAGCCAGATCAAGTCCTGGTTTCTCAGCCTCCAGTCAGGGACTAGATAAAAATACGTTCCGTCGTAGAGGTTGTTCCAGATAGCTCCTGTCAGTTTGAAGCGTTCCCCTTGATGCCTCTCGTTTCTGTTCTCGTATTCACCGAGGATACCGAAGCTGCGCATCGTCGAATAACCGACACCATAGCCTAAGCTGCGGTGTTTGGATTCTACCACATCGATTTCAATCGGCAGAGAATCTTCCTCTTCAATACTTTCCGCATGGCGTATGTTGATCGTACTGAATAATGAGGAGGCTTCCATGGACCTTACTGTTTCTTCAACTTTGCAAGGGTCGAAGAATTCTCCTTCCCTCCAGGCAATTTTTTTTAAGAAATAGTCTTTACAAACGTTTTTAGAGCCTATAATTGAAAGCGGACCGAACCTAGACTTCGGCCCTGTTTCGACGGTGATTGTTACCGCGACAGTTTGTCCGCCCACATCAGCGATCACTTCACGGTCTTTGATGGTGCATAAGGGATAACCCATCGCTGAAAATTGAGTTAAGAGCAGATCTTCCGCATGCAAGATTGTCTTTGGATAAGCAGGAGTATTAAGCACAATTTCCAGAGCTTTCAAGTCGATGCAGGAGCAGACAGGGGAGTTTTCATCCTTGGTCACAATGTCAAAGGCGGAGAAAATAAATTGCTCGCCCAGTTGTACTTCAAAGATGACTTGAGCAGGAGAGGTCTCCAGCTGGATGTTTAATTCTATAGAGGAGTCATAATAAGCCATACTCTGCAGGATCTTAGTGAAACGGGGAATATCTGCCTCAGCGCGTCTCATCAAGGCTGCTGCTGTGGATGGGGGGTTCTTATCCAGAGAAACTAATTGTGAGGCAGAACGAAGGAGCTGCAGGGTAGATGGATCCTCCACACCGGTGAAAAGCACTTCGTATGTTTCGAGCGAGCACAACGTCATATGTGAAAATATGCATATCGTCATGAATAAGATGAAAATTTTTAGTCTTAAAATGGGCATTTCTTCCTTGTGCCGCGAAAAATATCTCAAGTGTTGTATTTTGAACGCTTTACTTTTTTCTCGCACCCCTTTTATGCTTTGCGTATATCCAAACCGTTTCTTGGGTATAACTTGACATTTGGCCAAAACCTAAAGTATGGTCTTCTTCTCGTAATTGGTAGGAAATTTATGAAATTTGTAATCTCGACACAAGAGCTCAATTATGTATTGAGCAAAATTCAAAACGTCGTCGCTTCTAAAAACACCATCCCTATCTTAGGGAATGTCCTGATAGAAGCTTATAATGACGAAATTATCATGACGGCGACTGACTTAACCGTCGGGGTGCGCTGTGTCATTGAAGCAAAAATCCTCCAAGAGGGAGCAACTACTCTTCCAGCGAAAAGGCTGGCTCAACTCGTACGAGAATTAACTGTACCAAACTTAGAATTCAGTACCAATGCTAATGATGCAACCGAAATTATCGCAGGCGCTTCCCGCTTTAAGCTCAATGGCATGAATAAAGATGAATTCCCCTCACTGCCTGATATGGAAGGTTCAGTCCAATTCATTATGAAGCAAGCTGATCTAAAAGATATGCTCTACAGAACTGCTTTTGCTGTTTCACGCGAAGATAACCGTTTTGTTTTGACCGGTGTCTACTTGAAAATTGAGAATGGGGTCGCAATATTTATCGGAACAGATGGGAAGAGACTTTCTAAAGTACAAAAAGCGATTAGCATCGATCCCGAATTTAAAGGCGGATATATTCTGCCTCTAAAAGCTGTGGATGAAGTGTTAAAGACACTTACTGATGAAGGCGACGCGAAGGTTTTCCTAATGCCGGATAAAGTCGCCATCGAAGCTTCCGGTACGACCATAGTTACAAAGCTTCTTGCCGGAGACTATCCGGATGTAAATAGAGTTATACCAGTTTCCCCAGGCACTGTGGTTTCCCTTCATCGCGATGAGCTTATGGCTCTGCTACGTCAGATCTCACTCTTTACTATTGATACAAACCATTCAGTTAAATTTACTTTTATTCCCGGAGAACTGACTCTAGCTGCCAATACCTCTGATATTGGCGAAGGCCGAGTAAGAATGCCTGTAGACTATCACGGCGAAAAGCTGGAAATAGCATTCAACCCTAACTACTACTTAGATATTCTGCGCCATTGTAAAAAAGAGCGCGTTCTTCTAGGTGTAGACGATCCTTTTAATCCCGGCGTCATTACAGACCAAGAAGAGGCTCCCTTACTGACAAACTCGCCTGTGCCTTTATTTATCCTGATGCCTATGAGGTTGTCAGAAGAATAGAAATGGAAGTTAGTAAATTAACCCTTTTTAATGTAAGGGTTTATGAGCGCAAAAGCTTTGAATTCTCAGAGAAAGTCAATCTGATTTCAGGAGCTAACGCCCAGGGAAAGACAACTATACTAGAAGCTCTATTCGTTTGTGCTGTCGGAAGATCCTTCCGTACAGCACAAAACTCAGAACTAGTCCGACGAGAAAGTCCGGGCTTTGCCATAGAAATCCAGTATCAAAAATGCAGTGTTGAACAGGAAATCAAAGTTTGTGGTTCCCCCGCAGAACGCTATGTTGTATTGAATGGAACAAGGCAAAATATTAGTGCGCTTCAAGGGGGATTGACGGCTGTCGCTTCTACCCCGGATGATATTCATCTTGTAAAGGGGTCTCCCTCTTTCCGAAGAGATTATTTAGATCTCCAACTAATGCAAACAGATCCATTGTATAGCCACCATTTCAAAAGGTATAATAAGGCTTTAAAACAAAGAAATAGTTTGCTGCGGCTGCGCTCCAACGATACTTTGGACAATTGGGAATATGAACTTGCTCATTCTGCAGCCTATATCATCGAGAAACGTCTCGCCCTTTTAGAAGCGCTTTCACCCTTATGCAGTGCAATTTATGGCCACCTCGTCAACTCAGCCAATAGTTTAACTTTTAAATATAAACCGGGTATATCTTTGCCTGCTGCTGCAAAAACGGATTTGCGTGAGCATCTGCGCGCTTTATGGCATACGCAAAGACATAGGGATATGTTTGCTGAAACAACTCTTTCCGGGCCTCATAAAGATGACTTTACCATTAATCTGGCCGAGATGGATCTCCGAAACTTCGGCAGCCAAGGAGAGCAGCGGACAGCTGCCCTGACGTTAAAGTTGGCGGAATGGGAACAGATTAAACATAGTCATGATGGGGAGAAGCCCCTTCTATTGTTGGATGACATAGGATATGGTTTAGATGCGCAGCGCCAGCAAAGGCTGGTGGTGTGGCTCCAAGGGGCAGGTCAAGTCTTTCTTACGACGACGCATCCTGACGCACTTTTGCAGAGCGAAGGGGTGAGGCACTTTCAAACGTCTTTAGGATGAACGTTTTCCCGGCAAGAAGTTGTCTGTAGAGGCGTTGGTGTGGCATTTTTTTGAACGCAAAGGCGCAAAGAACGCAGAGAAGCTCCGCCCCGCATTAGCTTGTCACTAAGACGATTGTTTCATGCCGATCTCACATCGCCGCGGGCCCGCGGCGCCGACGTTGACATGCTCGCTGACGCGATCACGTCAAACATTAACACCACACTGTAAATATTCAGTATTTTGCAGGATAAACCCAAATGGAAACAGCTCATTTTGGTCATGCGGGGGACCGCAGCGATGTGAGATCGGCATGAAAGAATCGTACTAGTGACAAGCTAATGCTGGGCGAAGCTTCTCTGAGCACAGGCTATCAGCCTTAATACCCCAGCGTCATGCGTCCGTGGGGCGTCACAATAAAGCAAGGGGCTTTACCACTCTTTCCAACATTTACAACACCTGCTTTCCATAAGAATTCGAAGATGATAGTCTCTACCAGCTTCTTCTCCTTTTCAGAGTATTCAGGTAAGGCATAACGCCATTTTTTACCTTTCTTATGAAGTGTAATCGGCACTTGCGCTCCGATAATTCCATGAAAGTTTTTCATGAAATCGCTGAATTTTATCCATCCTGCATGAACCACTGTCTTTAAGGAATTGCAGATCTCACGGAATTCCCTTTCTACACAGCCACCGATCTTTTCAGGGCAAACGCGGGTATAACTTAGCAACATCTGATAGACCATATTTGCCTGTTCTTGCTTAGTTTTACGCAGCCAAGCTTTAATCGTGTCGTTGGACTGGAGTAAATAAAGGTCCTGAAGAGCTTCTAGTAAGGTATTATATTCTGGGAAAAGCTTTTCAAGTTTTTTCGGGGCAACTTTGTCTTGGATATTTTCTATGAGTTTTGTCAGGTCTTCGACGAAAAGAAAATCGTTGGTGTCTGCGGGTTCAACAGCATCTTGCGGCAAGGTAATAGCTTGGTTAATTTTCAAGCCGTTTAGGTATGTTTTCCATTCATGCATCAAGGTTACGTAACCTTTCCACTGATCACCTACAGGTTTAAAGCAAAGGCAGCCGCAGAGGTTATATTCGAATTCGAGCATGAATTTTTCAAATTGTTCACGATCTAAGTTAAAACGTTCCATAAATGTTTCAACCGGAAGGCAAAAGTTTTCTGTATTCAGAACTTCTTTGTATGCTTTATAGATGAGAGGAGTATCAGCCTTTAACTCTTCAATATGTTTGCGGTAAGTTCTAGGTGTAGAAAAATGTTTTTCTACAATGGATTCAAAAATGTTATCACTGGTGCGAGAAATTGCGTACCATTGGGGTAGTAGATGTATGGGAACTTTATTCAGCAGTGCTTGAAGGTGGGCGAGGTCTGGTTCGAAATCGGGATCAAATTTCTCTAATTCGAATGAGAAGTATTTCCTCATTTCTTTATTGATGGAGAGTTTATCTCCTTGGATTTTGAGTAGGTCTTGGTCTTGTAATTGCTTTAGAAGGTTTATTAGGTGTTCTTGTGAGATGTCAACGGTTTGTAAAAGATGCTTTATAGTTGTTTGTAAAGAACCATTTAATATTTCTTCAACAATAAACCGTTGAACTTCATCAAACTGGGATAATAATAATCTTATATTAAGGTCTCTTTCGAAATTATATTGGGAAAGAACAACAAGGTGTTTGCGTGGAGTAATAGTCACAATATAACCTTTTAATTTTAATGATAGCTTCCTCTCACGCGAAGGCGGTAATAATCACAGACGGTATTCTTGAGAAGAATGATGTTATGACAAGAATATGGTAATTCCACTTCCTATTTGTGGCAAGAACCATTATACAAATGAGGAAAAAAGAGTGTAAAAATGAAGCCTTCAACCGAAGAACTGCTTAAAGCATTTAAAGTAATTATTGATGCCCAAAAGAAAGCCCACGAGATGCGGTCAGAAAATATAGAAGATGCCTTTGACAGCTATGTTCATTCACAGATACTTCTTCTGCAGAAAGAATTTCCTGATACTCTACAAGCCCTGCTCAAAGGATATACTCTTTTTACCGAGGTTAGGTGAACGGGCTACAAGCCAAATAGCAATATCATGATCCTTAGCGCTAATTTTATCAGCCCAAGCTTGCGCTGAATCTAAATTAGTGAAAGTTAAGGCGACTTTGGAGAGTGCATCAGCAAGAAAACAGCTGTTAGCCACTACGCTTGCGCTGGCAATACCATGCTCTGTAACTCGCATAGGCTTGCATTCGAGGGGATTGTAAATATTGTTATATCTGACGTTGTCTACAGTCCAAAGAGGAAGCAGCTCGCCGGTTGTAGCGATGGACTTATTGGAAAGTGAGATAAAGGCTACAGGTTTTCCTAAATCCGAATCGTTATCTTGTGTCAGCGTGACATTCCAAGGTCTGCCTGAAGGATGATGTCCTTTAGTTCGCACTTCTCCTCCCCACTCAACAAAAATATTTGAGTAGCCTTCTTTGGTAATATTTTCGGCTAGCAAGTCTACAGTCAAACCCCTTGTTATTCCTTCAAGCGTGATCACCGTTGCAGTGTTGTCTTTATAATAGAACCCATTATCGATATGAACGTGGTGCCATCCTGTTGCTTGCTTTGTAGATGTCAGGAGTTCGGGAGACGGTTCTTGCCCATTGATGAGATAGGGTTTCCATAAACGCTCCACTGTTTCCACTGTTGGGTCAAACATTCCTCCTGTAAGTTCTACAATCGAGCCGATTTTTACCAGGACTTTCTCTAGCTGGGGGCTAAGTTGGATTCTTTGATAAGCTGGAATAGTATTGAGGATGGATAGTTCTGATAGGGGATTCCATTTGTTATAGATCTCGTCTACTTCAGCAAATGTGCGGGAAATGACTCTGTTGATATGTGTATATTGAGTTTCTCGCGCGGGCATATCAATCAGTATACGATAGGGGATGGTCATGGCTAAGCCGGTGAAAACTTGCGGGCCTTTAGGTTTTGGATTCTCGCTGCTGCAGCTATAAAAAAGGGTAATGCATAGAAGGCCTAAAAAAAATAGGGCTAGAGCTTGCTTCATTCAATTTCTCGCTTTAAATAGGCTTTGAAAGTATTACTCAAAAGCATTGCTATGGTCATCGGTCCAACACCGCCCGGCACTGGAGTGATCCAACTGCATTTATCTTTGACAGCATGGAAATCGACATCTCCTACCACACGACGTTTTTTCCCTTCTTCAGCTTCACCCGCGGCATTCATGCCTACGTCGATAACAACTGCGCCTTCTTTAACCATCGAAGGCCCAATCATTAAGGGTTGTCCTATGGCGGCAATTAATATATCTGCCTGGGCGCAGACTTTTTCAAGGTGTGGGGTCTTGCTATGAGCTACAGTCACAGTCGCATTTCCATTTTCGTTAGGTTGCATTAAAAGGATGGCTAAAGGTTTGCCCACGATATTGCTTCTTCCAATAATGGTCACGTTTTTTCCTTCAGTAGCAATATTATATCTTTTTAAAAGTTCGCGTACTCCGAGGGGAGTACAGGGAACGAGGGCGTCTTCGTCGCCAAGAAATAGCTTGCCGCGGTTGATGGGATTAAAGCCATCCACATCTTTAGAGGGGGCTATCGTCTCCATAATCAGATTTGGATCTATATGGCGGGGAAGAGGAAATTGGACTAGGATACCGTCTACATCGGGATTGTTATTCAGAGCTTTGATTTTTTGGAGTAATTCTTCTTGAGTGATATCATCGGGAAGGCGATGTATTTGGGATGAGATGCCGACTTCGGCGCAAGCACGTGTTTTATTTGTGACGTAAATCACTGAAGGTGTGAAGCTTCCGACAAGGATAACATCCAGCCGCGGAATGCGTCCTCTGAGCTGTGAAATAGCTGTACGCAGCTCTTTCTGGATTTCCAATGCAGTCGCCTTACCGTCAATTAGTTGCATTTATACCTTCATTCGTACATATATGTATGGTAGTGGGTGTATATAAGTTTTTTGGCAAGTTTTCCAAGAGGTAGATTTTGATTATCCGTTTCGTTATTGGAATTTTAGATAGGTTATTTGCCGTAGCGGGTGTTATTATATTCACTCAAATACCCGTTTTCTATCAACAATATGTTCAACGTCTTTCCGGACATCTTTCAGAGTTAGAGCTGCAAGTCTCTGTCCTTAGGAAGACTGCCTCACGTTCGGGGAAAACTCTTGAAGCATATATTACGAAGTTTATACGCGATCCTGATGCAGACTTCAACGCTCAGGGGCAATTTATGGATAATATGGTCAATAGGCTTGTTGATTTGAAACAATCCTTTACGGCTATGGTTGAAGCCCCTATATGGTCGCATCCGTTATACCTGTTTCGTTATGCAGATTCAGATATAGCATGGACGACATTTGGTTCATTTGAACCAGGACTGTCTTTTTCAATTGAAAGCTTAGGATATGCTTTTGTAGGCCTCATTTTTGGTTTAGGCGTTTTCAAGCTAATTCGCTGGGCATTCCTAAGTATATTACGCTTTGGAAGAAATAAGTATGGAACAGTTAAAACTGCTCAAAGCTAAGTTGCCTATGCGACAATATCTATCCACTATCTTAAGCTGGCTGCTTAACAGCGGTTTATTTTACTTAGGATGGGTTCTGACGATAAAGTTCATTCTTCAAGATAAGTATTGGCAAGGTCCGGTCATTAACCTTGCCATTATACTATTGCATATCGCACGCGTTCCAAACAGGATGTTTGAAACCGTATTAATTCTCAGTTTAGCAATGCTAGGTTCTGTTGTGGACACTGCCTTAGCATACTTCAATATCATTCAATACGAAGGTCAGTATTTATGCTGCACCTGGTTTGCACCGGCATGGATTACATCCTTGTGGGCTCTCTTTGCTACTTCGATCAATCACTCATTAGTATGGGTCGGGAAGACAGTATGGATGTCTATTTTGGTGGGATCAATAGGAGGCACAGTATCCTATTTAACTGCTATTAAAGTAGGCGCTGCATATTTTTTAGTCCCGGAATGGCAGGGAATAATGATCTTAGCGATTGTTTGGGCAATAGCAATGCCGTTATGCTTTGTCATAAATGACTTGTTGAAAAAATGGTTTAACGTCAAAGAAATCCCTGTCTGAATTTATGTAAATGAACAGGGCGATAATTCTATTTTGCGAAGTGAAACGTTCTCTAGTCGAGGACCCTTAACTTGGATGAAACGATCTTTTAAAACATTGTGTAAGGTGCCCTCGACAAGTCGAGGGCTATGAAGGTGAAAAAAACGCTTCACTTCTATACTAGGACAGGTTTGTTCTCAGTAAGGCTTGCTGTGATAATAGACTCGACATCTTTTACCGTTGTCGGAACAAAGTCGGAAGCAAAGGGTGTTGTCCGTTTTAAATCGGATGTCCACAATTCATAATGGCTTTGAGAGGCTTCGAAATAGCGTCTTCCGGGAAGACTATCTATTCCAGGAAGCTTCATGAATGTATATTTAGTGTATACAGTCTCATACTGCGCCATTTTCCCCAAAAAGCCGAGTTCTTTCAGCAGGCCTTCCTGTTTATCATTTTTATCACTCAATTCTGTTTCCCATACCTCTTTACTCTCCTTTTCCCACTCTTCAATTTTTTTGACGAATTCATCGCGCCGGGAGGCCATCGCAGCTCTATAAAATTCTTGTGAAGGAGAGAGATTTAATTTGCTCAGTAGAGTTTCTTTTTTCTTTTTGAAGTAGTCGATCAATCCTTTTTGCAAAGAAGCTAATTCGTCGAAAGACTTATGTGCCAATTTGCCTTTGGTAGAATCTTCTTTATCTGAGAATCCTATTAATATCATCTCCTTGTACGAATCTTTAGCTCTAGACCAATCGATAACCTCACCTTTTTCATACCTATCCGTAATAACCCTTCTTCGTTCATCTCTAGCTTCTTTTGCTAGTGCCCTGACTTCAGTATTTAGTTTACCGGCCATATCGAGGGCTTTAGTAAGGCGTGTAGATTCTGTCGGTGAGAATTCAATGTCCGCAATAGCGATAGCCTTTGCAAATGCTGCTCTGGAGTTATCGGAAACTACCACCCAATTATTCAAGGCGTGCTTATAGACTTCAGTGTGGAAGGATAAAGTTGAAAGCCAATCATGGTAGTTTTGCAGGGCCGTATTGGAGAAAACCCAGTTCATCCTTCCCATATTCCCATTAACCATTTCGCATAGAATACGTCTTTGCATTTCGTTCAGAGGATGTAAAGACTGAAGGGTTTTGCAGTGTTCCGTCTCCAGTTTTATACGTTCAAAATTGCTCTTATATTGCTCATGAAGAGTGTTAGTGTATTGAATTAGCAAATCCAATTTTTTCTCTGTTGCGGTTACGTCGCAAGGGACGTTTCTATTTTTGTTTAACAAATTTATATTGTTGCGTACCACTGCAAAGGTGGATTCTTTTTCCTCAGCCATATGTGGACGCACATTAGTTACGGCAGGTAGATTTGTGACTATGCCAATAAGGGTTTGCAGTTTAGAAACAATTTCCTCCTCAGCGACGAAGGAACGATTTGATAAAGTTGTGGTAAGCTCTTCAATAAGTTTTGAGATGTTAGGCAGGGAAAAGCCTTGAGGAAGAGAACCACTATTATTGGTGCTACTACTGCTAGAGGTACTGCTGCTACTGCTATTAGATAAGGCACTATTTGTACCAAGAGTAAAGGGATTAGTAGAGCTTAAACTTTCTGTACTTGAGGATGTGGTAGAGGACGGTGTTGCCATATTAGCTCCTTAATAGAGGTGCATGGATTTAAAGTAGGTATTTTTTATTTCAACTATTTGTGCTCTCAGTGTCGTAATTTCACTATAGATATTTTTTCTGTAGTCATGCAAGCATTTCGCTATCTCAATAGCTGACATTCGTTCTGCGGGTTCTGCTTTTGAAGCGCTGATATAGATGTCATTTAATTTGGGGGCTTTAAGAGATAACTGCAGGGGAGGAGCAATTTTCATGGCTGAGAATTTTAATCGTACGGGCGTGGGCATAAGCTTTAGCTCTTGAGAAATTGTACATGCATAGGGATCGGGAATCTCGACCGATAGCTGTTGAGGATTGTTTTTAGTATAGTTTACAATGTATTGGAGCGTATCCAAATACTTGTCCGTTTTTAAGTTTGATTTAGTCATCCAGTTCATAGACTGGCTTAAAAGAGGGAACATTCTTGTAGAAAGTCCATAAAGAACTACGCTTAAAGCATAAACATCGGATGCAGGTGTATAGAGTTTTTGTGGATCGTAAGATATAAGAGGGCGTTCTTTTTTTGCATTGGCTATTTCACGGAAACCACTGATTTCATAAACGATTTCAGGACCAATGTAGGAAGCAGAACCGCAGATTTTCCCTTCGAGGCCTGTAAAGCCAAAATCACCAATTTTTAACTTAAGCACGCCCTTTTTTGACCTATGCAGGAATAAATTTTCTAATTTTATGTCTTTATGTACTAGTCCCTGTGCATGCAGGAAGGCAATGCCTTTGAAGGCATCAATCAAGATTTTAACAAACTCCTTTGGGGTAAATACAACCTTTTTATTCATCAGGTTATTGAAGAGGTCGCCTTGGTCTTGAATATTCATCATGGCGATCATTGTGGGCACATCTATTTTGCTGTTAGGGGATCTCACATACAGAGAACCAATTTGATAGTAACGGATAAAATTAGGATGCCTTCCGACTTGGGATATTTTGCGGATGACGTCCTGTTCCAGCACAGCCGGTACGTATCTATCATGGACCAAGACACCTTCTTCAGAATATTCATCACGAAGGTCTGTGAAAGAATAGGCTACGATCTTTTTTGAGCGCAGGTCTATTCCTTCATAAACAACTTTTGAGGTGCCATCACCGATTGTTTTTAATATGATAAAGGGGTCCAATCCATCAGGTCTGCTATCGATGCATAATTGCATCTTCCTATATTTAAACGTTAAATCATAGATGTGAACCCTATTGCTGGATGGTAATGCCGTGCGAAGGGTATTAAGAATTGGGAGTAATCTATCTATTTCTTCTGAGGGTATTCCCCCTACAGTTTTACTATTCTTAACTTTGCGATTGAAATAGTGTTCGGTAGGGGGGAGAGTTAGTTCTTTGTTCGGATCGGGGTTGGATAGTTTCAATTCAGCGAGTAAAGGCGGGTTAAATTCAGTCTCTTTTTTTTGAAGGTAGGCCGTTTTTTCTTTGTTAGATTTGGTATCCAGAAATGTTATAGGGACTCTCGAAAGGTCTTCCGTCTTTGAGAACAACCCTTTTTTACTAAATTTATCCAAATAGCAGGAGACTTTTAGTTGAAAGGAATTAAAAGGACCTTGAAGAGGGTTTTCTAAGAGGACTTCATATGTTAAAGGCTTTTTCTTGATAGGAGGGTGCTGAATGGTACCTCTTAAAAGATAGGGCTCGCTTGACGTTACCGTATCTACAGCAGCCATACATACCCTCCTTCTGCCCAAGGGCAGGGATTAATTAAAAGATACTTACGTATCTTTTAATAGTGGATTATTACCTTTATAAAACAAAAAGCCTATGGTAACAGCACCCAGGATAAGCATCAGTCCGGCCGGCATAAAAGCACCGGTCAGGGAGAAACGGTATCCGAAAAAAGCTGTCAATAATAAAAGGCACGTCCATGTTAACGGCATGCCCCAACGATAACCTGAACGCGCTGCCCATAGAGAAAGCAATAATAGTAGAGTGAAGCTTGTGGCAGTAATAATGGAAATGTAACTTCCTGTTTTAGCAAAACCTATAATTCCGCCGACAAAAAGTAGTACAGTGTATAAAAGTATAACAAGAGGTTTGAGTGAGTTCATAGTATTCATGATCCTTATGGGAAGACTTCTTTAAAAAAATTCTGCATCGATTTCCAAGATCGTAGTGCAGCCTTCTGATTATATACAAGCCCGTGAGCGGTGTCATTAGCATTTGGGTTTGTAAATGCGTGCGAAGTGTTTCCATAAATATGCATTTGCCAGTCGACCTTTGCTGAAGTTAACTCATTTTGTAGAGAGGTAATATCATCCTTAGAAACAAGAGGATCGTCATGTCCGTGTAGGAGAAGTATGGATCCTATTATTTTGGATGCTATGGGAACTGTATGTGCAGTTTCACCGTAGAAAGTGTTTCCGAGTACTCCATGAAAACTGACAACACCTTTAACGGGTGTACCGGATCTAAGAAGCTCGATCACAGTAAGCCCACCGAAGCAAAAGCCTATGGCGCCAATATCCTCGCTGCATGCAGGGCATTGTAAAAGGGCGCGGTAGGCTCCTTGAATCCTTTCTTGAAGTAATTTTCTATCGAGGAAAAGAGGGGTCATGAGCTTGGCCGCTTCTTCATCGTTGTGCGCTTTTGTACCGTTTCCATAGATATCAGCAGCTAAGACGGCGTAGCCTAAACGTGCAAGTTCACGTGCTTTGCCCTTTGCGAAATCATCCAAGCCGCGCCAAGCCGGAGCAATGATAATACCAGGTCTTTGCTCCTCGATGGTATTATCGTAAGCTAAAAAACCTTTACAGGCGGTATCTCTTACATAATACGTAAGTGTTTCTTCCAGCATTTTTTCCGTTAGGGTAATTTAAGTTATTCTATTTCAAAATTGAAGGTAGGTATACCGAAAATTTTTAGCAATCAGGTTTTAATTTAATAGTTTGAAACGAGGCTTATTGTAGTAGAAAATCTAGAAAAGATTAATAGACCTCTTTCGAAATTCGATTGAAATTTTGAAAGAGGCCAAATATCTGCCCTGTAGTTCTGCCTATGATTGCGTCTTAATTTCGTCCTATCTTTAGTGGGATAATAATCCTCCTGTCGCGTATATTTACCACATTCTATCTACGGAGGCAAAATTACGATGATAAAACAAATAGCAGCAGAACTTTCTTTGCCGGAAGCATCAGTAAAAGCCGTGCTAAATCTTTTTGGAGAAGGGAATACTGTACCCTTCATTGCAAGATACCGTAAAGAGGCGACAGGAAATTTGGACGAAGTTGCTATCAGAGCGATTCAAGACAGAGATGCCTATTTAAAAGATTTTTATGAACGAAGAGAAGTGATAATTCAATCTATTGAATCCCAGGGGAAATTAACAGATCAGATTAAAGCGGGTCTGTTGAAGTGCACAACTAAACAAGAATTAGAAGATATCTATCTACCCTATAAACCGAAAAGAAGAACACGCGCTATGATCGCAAGGGAAAAGGGCTTAGAACCCTTAGCTGCTTTCATTATAGCTCAGACTGTGGGGGTAGATATGTTACAGACAGCGGAGAGTTTTATTGATAGCGCTAAAGGCGTAGAAAATTCTCAAGATGCCCTAGCAGGAGCGCGTGATATTGTGGCAGAAAACTTTGCGGAGATCGCAGCAATTCGCAGCCAAATACGTTCCATCTTTTTTGAAAAAGGGATTGTGACATCTAAAGTACTTAGCGGGAAAGAGACCGAAGGCGCTAAGTTCCAGCAGTATTTTGAGTTTAACGAACCTTTAAGTAAAATTCCTTCTCACCGTTATCTAGCCATTAGGAGAGGAGAAGCTGAAGATGTCTTGTTGATGCAAATTGACGTTCCCGAAGCAGAAATCCTTGAGTATTTAAAACATTATGCAGGGCTTAAAAAAGCATCTCCCTTTGCAGAGCAGCTAGAGCTCGCCTTACGCGATTCCTTAAAAAGGCTCCTACTGCCTAGCCTAGAAACGGATGTACGGGTGCAAAAAAAGATGGAAGCTGATCAAGAGGCTGTAAAAGTATTTTCCGACAATCTGGGCCAACTTTTGATGGCGGCTCCCTTAGGGGAAAAAACAGTTGTTGGGATTGATCCGGGTTTAAGGACAGGCTGCAAATGTGCCAGTGTGAATGCTGCCGGAAAATTCTTAGAGACAATGACCTTCTACTTGCATAATCCCGATGAAACAAAATTAAAAGCCTTCTTAAATAAGCACAAACCTTTTGCTATTGCAATCGGTAACGGAACAGCCTCCCGCGAAACCGAAACTTTCATTCTGGAAGTCATAAAGAACTGTTCATTTGAGACTATTATTGTCATGGTCAGTGAAGCCGGTGCGAGTGTGTATAGCGCCTCTGATATTGCACGCCAGGAGTTTCCAGATCTTGATTTGACGATACGCGGCGCAATCTCCATAGCACGTAGATTGCAAGATCCATTGGCAGAACTGGTAAAAGTAGATCCCAAATCCATTGGGGTAGGCCAGTATCAACACGATGTACACCAGCCGCTTTTACAACAGAAATTGACAGAAGTTGTAGAGTCTTGTGTAAATAATGTCGGTGTGGAGCTGAATACAGCAAGTGCGCCATTACTCTCCTATGTGGCAGGAATTGGACCTTCCTTAGCTGAAAAAATAGTGCGTCATCGCGAATCGGAAGGCGTCTTTAGATCACGCAACCAGCTATTGAAAGTGGGTGGTTTCGGTCCTAAAACCTTTCTGCAAGCAGCAGGCTTTCTAAGATTGCATCAAGGTGAGAATCCGCTAGACGCTTCAGCTGTCCACCCTGAAAGATATCCGTTGGTTGAAAAAATGGCCCAAGATATAGGTGTTCAAACTGTCAGTTTAATAGGTAATCAGGGCCTTATTGCAAAAATCGACATCAAAAAATATGTACAAGGAGATGTGGGAGAGCCCACATTGAGGGATATCTTAGACGAATTACGCAAGCCCGGCCGTGATCCGAGAGCAGTCTTCGAACCGCCTAAATTCCGTCAGGATGTCAGAACTATAGACGATGTAACACCCGGAATGCAGCTTGAGGGAGTCATAACTAATGTTACAGCATTCGGGGCTTTTGTCGATATTGGGGTACATCAAGATGGGCTGTTGCATATCTCGGAGCTTGCGGACCATTATGTTAAAGACCCATCCCAAGAGGTTTCAGTAGGGCAAAAAGTGACCGTCAAAGTGTTAGAGGTGGATAAAGGGAGAAAACGCATCTCTCTAACACGCAAAACAGGTGTAGCGGTCATTAAAAGCCAAAAGGCCCCTGCTCAGGCTTCACCCAAAAAACCGTCCCATAATCCTTTTGCAAATCTCTGACATGCGCATCATATTTCAGCTGCTGTGCTTTATCTTCGCTTTAAGTTTGGAGGGTTCCTCCATGCAGAGCCAGATGAAGCTGCAGCTGGATATTTTAAAATCTGTATTCGAAACACGTTATGCTCTGAACGAATGGAAGAAAGAGCACTTTAACTTTAGTTTGGAGGAGGAAGTTGGGAAAGCTAAAGATGCTGTAGACGAACTGAAAAATCCTACCGTAAAGCAATTTCAGCATATCGTTAAAAGACTTTTTAATTCTTTTCGCGATTATCATATGGACGTCTTCTTCTACTCCACTGAAGAAGCGGAATTACCCTTCAAAGTCAAACCCGTCCATAACAAATATCTGATTGCCTATATAGATACAAAAAAACTTTCGCCCGATGAATATCCGTTGGCAATAGGGGACGAAATCCTACTTTGGGATGATAAACCTGTCAGTGATTTTGTCGACAAAATTAAGCATTCATACTTTTGCGGCGGCAATCCATTGACAGATAATGCCTTAGCTTCTCAGGCCCTCACTCACCGTAAAGGGATGTTAGGTCATGAAATTTTCAGAGGGGAGGTAAGTATAACAGTTAGGCATTACCTGACGCAAAAAGTTGCTTCCTATCTTATCCCTTGGGAAAACACACCTGAGAGAATCACCTATAGAAAAGGCTTAGATGAACAGCTCTTCTCAAAAAAAAGCATCTTACCTTGTTACGAGGGTGTAAAAGATTTTCATACAAGTTTTGAATCCATAGGAGGACGGAAAGGTTTTGTTCCTGAATTAGGTCCTCTACGTTGGGTAGCAGGCAAAGAATATCCCTTTCATACATATTTATTTGAATTACCCGACAATAAGCTAGGGGGGTATATTCGTATTTCCCATTTTAGGGGGAATGCTTCAGATGTGGCATATTTTGAAAAGCTGATAGAGTTTTATGAGCAGTATGCCGATGCCTTAGTTTTGGATGTAACCAACAATCCCGGTGGATCTCCTCTCTATGCAGATGCTTTAGCCGCCATGCTTTCTCCTAAGCCCTTGATTAAACCCGGTCATAAGCTTTCTCTGACACATCACGAAGCTGCAATGGCAGCGACAACCCTTCCGCTGCTAGAAAAAGCTCAATCAGTGCCGGAAGTTCAAAAAATCATAGGTCTTACACGCGACGGCTACCCTGTCAATATGGAGACGCGCCGCTTTTTGATAGACTATTTACGTTTTGTAGAAAACGAATGGAACGCAGGTAAATGGATTTCTGACCCTTTTCCGATCTATGGCATCCGGGCTATTCCTCCTCATTCCATAATTTATACAAAGCCTATCCTTGTACTTACTAACTGCCTTTCTTTTTCAGCCGCAGATTTTTTACCCGCCCTATTACAAGATAATCAGCGTGCTGTCATTTTCGGAGAGAGGACTGCCGGGGCGGGCGGTATGTTCCTAACCTTGTCTCATATCAATCCCTTTGGAATCCGCAGTTATCATATTACTATTTCAATGGGGATAAGAGATAATTTACAACCTATTGAAAATTTGGGTGTTACGCCGGATGTATTATATTCCTTGACGGATCATGACCTGCAATGCCAGTATAAAACTTACAAAAAATATGTGACAAAAATACTGGATGAATTGATTCATGGAACATATACCCCTCATTGATGAGTTTCTAGTTATATTTGCACTTTCCATTGCTGTTCTGTTGCTATGTTATCGCGCACGGATTCCTGCAGTCGTAGGTTTTCTACTCACTGGAATTATTTGCGGCCCTTACGGGTTTGGTTTTGTGCAGAATGTGGAAGATGTACAGTCCATGGCAAATGTGGGAATCATTCTACTGCTCTTTACGATCGGTATGGAAGTTTCCATTAAAAAGATCATCGAGATGAAAAGGTTGTTTCTTGTGGGCGGCGGAGCACAAGTCGGACTGACAATGCTAGGCGGATATCTTGTGGCTCGCATGCTAGGCTGCTTGCCTGGAGAGGCGGTATTTCTGGGTTGCGTATTAGCTTTGAGCAGTACTGCCGTAGTACTGAAAATGCTGGTTCAGAAAGGAGAGTCCGATACCCCGCACGGAAGGGGCACACTCGCTACCCTAATTTTCCAAGATTTCTGTGCCGTTCCTATGATGCTGATCACACCGGTATTAGCCGGCGCAGAAATGAATTTCAATCTTGACTTGCTTTACAGCGCTTTAAAAGGGATAGCCATTATCGTAGGTGTTTTTGCAGCAGCCTCTTGGCTGGTTCCTGTCCTTTTGTATAGGGTAGCGCGTACTCGTAATAGAGAGTTGTTCCTGCTGACGATATTTAGTATCTGTCTTTCTGTGGCATGGTTCTCACAATTAGCCGGTTTGTCCTTGTCTCTTGGAGCATTTCTTGCAGGACTAATTATTTCCCAATCAGATTTCAGCCATGAAGCGATCAGCGATATCACACCCTTCCAGGAGCTTTTTACAAGCTTTTTCTTCATTTCGGTAGGTATGCTGCTCGATGTCAGATTTGTCGCAGAACATCCGATTATTATCATTGCCTTAGCTCTAGTCGTCATTGCTGTAAAATCCACTATGGCTACTCTAGCAGGGATGATTGCTGGTTTACCGCTTAGGACTGCAGCATGGATGGGTATCACTTTGGCGCAAATCAGTGAGTTCTCTTTTGTATTAGCAAAAGTCGGCTCAGATAATGGGATCACCAAACCATTTGAATATCAATTGTTTTTGGCTGTAGCCATCCTATCTATCGCTTTGACTCCTTGGTTGATCAACTATGCTCACGTATGGGCAGGGCTTCTAGATGCATTACCCTTGCCTCGCAGGTATAAAGTCGGTTTTGCGCCGCCCAAAGAAATGCCTGTAAGTGCTCTCAAAGACCATGTCATTATTATCGGTTTTGGACTGGCAGGGCGTGCCTTGGCAAAATCATGCAAAGATAGCGGCATCCCTTATGTTATTGTCGAGATGAATGCTGTAACAGTACGACAAGAACATCTGAAAGGTGAGCCAATCCATTATGGGGATGCATCGCATGACAGCGTTCTTGAACATGTGAAGATCCACGATGCTAAAGTTGTCGCTGTCGTGATCAATGATCCCGTCGGATCTGTGCGAATAGTGAAGAAAGTGAAGCAGATAAATCATTCCGTCTACCTCATTGTACGTACACGCTATGTGCAAGAAGTTAAGTATTTGTACAGCTTGGGCGCTGACGATGTGATTCCGGATGAATATGGATCTGCGGTAGAAGTTTTTACACGTGTTCTACAAACGTATGGCGTAGAGCGTGAAAAGATTCAAAAGATCTTCGCAACTTCCTTATTGGAAGGATATAATCTTCTTAGAATGCAGTATGTTCCTGATACTCTCCAGGAACAAGCTCCCAAAACGAACGAGAATAGTCCTATAAAATCCTTTCGTATTGCTGAAAATAGTCCTTATCAAGGCAAATCGATCCACGATTGGAAAAAAACGGAAAAGACCAACCTTGTTGTGGCATTAAAGAGAGGACAGGAAACGCTTACGACGATCGATTCCTCTATTATCCTTGAGAAGGATGACGTGATCTATGTGATCCATTGAGGAGTTTGTAAAGCGCAGAGAAGCTCTGCTCGGCCAGAGGTTGCCTGTAGTATTGTTCGTGAGGCGATTTTTATGAACGCAAAGAAGCTCTGCCTGGCAAGAAGTTTCCTGTAGGGACGTTTGTGTGGCGTTTTTATTGAACGCAAAGACCCAAAGAACGCAGAGAAGCTCCGCCCTACATTATGTTGTCACTAGTACATTTGTTTTCGTTCCGATCTAACATCGCCGCGGTCCCCCGCGGGACCGCAGCGCCGACGTTGACATGCCCGCTACGCGGTCACGTCAAACATAATTAGACACTCCATAGAAAAATACAAAATCGCGGTTTACACATCGGAAACAAGTTTGTGAACTTAATATTAGATATCATGACCAAAATGAGCTGTTTCTATTTAGGTTTACTCAGCAAAAATACTGAATACTTTCGGTGTAGTATTAATGCTTGACATGCTCGCTTACGCGATCACGTCAAGGATTTCAAGACACTCCATAGAAAAAACAAAATCACGGTTTCCACAGCAGAAACATGTTTGTAAACTTAATGCCAGATCGCATGACCAAAATGAGCTGTTTCCATTTGGGTTTATCCTGCAAAATACTGAATATTTACGGTGTGGTGTTAATGTTTGACGTGATCGCGTAAGCGAGCATGTCAACGTCGGCGCTGCGGTCCCGCGGGGAACCGCGGCGATGTGAGATCGGCATGAAACAATCGTACTAGTGACAAGCTAATGTGGGGCGGAGCTTCTCTGCGTTCTTTGGGTCTTTGCGTTTATATAAAAAGCTACACAAACCATTCTAGGAGCAAACGTCATGCTGGGCGAAGCTTCTCTGCGTTCTTTGGGTCTTTGCGTTCAATAAAAACGCCACACAAACGTCCCTACAGGCAGCTTCTTGCCGGGCAGTTGCAGCGCATATTAGTCTTCGGTTGCTATCCGCCTCACAGTGAAATGTTGTGCGACAAATGCCGGCAGAGTAAAAATCATTAATGCATAAAGGCCATCAGCAAATGCCATCAGAATGGCATCATAGATAAGCAACTTCATAGACAGCACTATCGCTTTGTCGAGCAAGACAATTGAAATTGCTATTACAAAAGTAGCTATGCAAGAACCTAGGGTCGTTAGTAAAGGCAATGTACTAAAACTATCCGAGAAAAAATATCGTCTATAGTAAGTTATGCACGCTATAGCTGCTACATTTGCTAAAGCGTAAATTCCCATCCAATCTACTTTAGCGAATAAACCGGAGACGACACCGCAAAATATGCCTATCCAGATGCTAGTGGATAGCGGTTTCTGGTAAACAGCAATGATCATAGCGGGCATAAAATAGTGCAGGCGTAGTACCACTCCCAAAGCAGGCGGGATCAAAAGCAATAGGAACCCTATAAGGAATGCTGCTAAGATGCTTTTTTTTCTTAAATTAATGGTGGGCTGATATTTTCTGAAAAAACGCTTCAATACGCACCTTTACGTGAAAGCATGCAGTAAATAGTTTTTCCGATAAGGCGCAGATCTACCCATAACGATTGGGAGTCGACATATTGCGTGTCCATCAAAATGCGTGTTTCATAGGAGGTATCACTACGGCCGGAGACTTGCCAGGGACCAGTGACACCCGGTCTAATTTTAAGCACTGTTTTTGCTTTTTCGCCAAAAAATTGGTTTAACTCTTCGGCTACTACAGGACGCGGTCCGACAACGCTTAGGTGTCCGCGTAGGACATTCCAAAATTGAGGCAGTTCATCTAGGGATGTTCTACGGAGGAAGCGCCCTAAGGGGGTAACTCTAGGGTCATCTTTCAATTTGAAGTTGCTAAGCCATTCAGCTTTTTTTTCAGGATCGGAAGTCAGGATTTCCTGCAGCCGTTTTTCAGCATCGCTATACATCGTCCGGAACTTATAGCATTTGAAGGGTTTACCTCCTCGTCCGATACGCGTATGTCCATAGGTAACTTTTCCGGGGGATGTAACTGCAATCGCTAATGCAATTAGAAGTAGGAAAGGGAAAAGAAAAACTAGTGCGCAAATACTAAACGCAATATCAAATATTCGTTTAGTCGGAATATGTTTCACTTCGCTTGGGTGAAGTAGTTGGTAACTTAAGGGATCTTTTTTCATATAGAGTAATTTACTGGGTATCACTACTATAAAGGAATTTTTATTTTATTGAAAATGCTCTATGCAGAATTGTTTTTAATTTCTCTTGATTGGCGGGTAGTTTTTCGAAAAGAGTTTTGGTTTCTTGCAATAGGGTATCAACTGCAGTGCGCGCTTCATCCAAACCTAGTAGTGTTACATAAGTGGTTTTATTGTTGGTTTGATCAGAGGAAACGCTATATCCGTGTTTTTGTGCGCTATTGATGACATCGATGACATCATCATGGATTTGGAAAGCTAAGCCGATTTTTTCGCCTATTTCTTTTAACAATTGGTAATTTGTTTCATTCGCATCGGAAATAACGGCTCCGAATAAAAGGGCTGCTTGGAACATACGACCGGTTTTGCGTAGGTGAAGCTCTTCCAAATCATTTAATTTTAGATTTTTTCCTTCTGAAGATACATCCCGTACTTGTCCGCCTACCATGCCTTCTCCACCGGCCGCTTCTGCTAAGATGCGCACTAAATTAATCCTTTTTTCAGCAGAAAGGTGGGGGGCATTACTGAGGAGTTCAAAGGCATAGGTTAAAAGATAATCGCCTGTGAGGATGGCATGCCCTTCGGGATAGACTTTATGCAAGGTGGGCCTGCCGCGGCGATAATCATCATTGTCCATGGCAGGCAGGTCATCATGGATTAAAGAATAGCAGTGTATTAATTCTAAGGCAGAAGCTGGAACGAGGGCGTGTGAATTAGGTATGCCAAACAGCTGGGTTGCTGCTAAGCATAATAATGGCCTGATGCGCTTGCCGGGCCCAAGGACAGCATATCGGGCCGCCTCATATAGGTGGACGTGTTCTAATTCTTTTGTTTGCAGCAGATGTTCAAGTGTTGCATTTACTTCCTCGAGGTCATTTCGTAACGCAAGTAGTTCAGTTTGCATAAATATTCGGTGTTTTTTGTGAACTCACAGGCTGCCTGCCAATGCTAAAATAGTCAAATCCTAATTCTTGCATTTTTTCAGGATGGTATTGATTCCGTCCATCAAAAAAGGCATATCGTTTCATTTTTTGTTTGATTACAGAGAAATCGAGGAAGCGGAATTGTTTCCATTCTGTCACTAGAATAAGGCAGTCGGCATCGGAAGCTGTTTCATATTCGTCGTTGCACCAAGTAATGGAAGGATGGTCAGGGAGGATAAGTTTAGCATTTTCCATTGCAACAGGATCATAAAGTCGGATTTTAGCACCATGTTGCAGCAATTCTTTGATCAGAACAAGAGAAGGAGCCTCACGCATATCATCTGTATTTGGTTTAAATGCCAGCCCTAGTATTCCGACAGTTTTATCACTCAGGCCGCCTTGAGGAAGAAAGTATTCGTCCACAATTTGGAAAAGGCGCATTTTTTGCGTGCGGTTAACTGTTTCAACAGCATCTAGGAGGGGTGTGGCAATATCCCAAGCTTGCGCTTGATATCTTAATGCAGCTATATCCTTGGGAAGGCAGGAGCCTCCGTAGCCTACACCTGCGTACAGGAATTTGTATCCGATGCGCGCATCGGAGCCAATCCCTTTACGGATCATGTCAATGTCGGCGCCGGCGCTTTCGCAGATGCGCGAGAGTTCGTTCATAAGTGAAATGCGTGTTGCGAGCATGACGTTGGCAGCGTATTTAGTCAGTTCAGCAGAGCGGACGTCCATGATAAGGATGCGGTCATGGTTTAACATGAAAGGGGAGTAGACCTCTTTCATTATTTGTGCGGCTCTTTCATTTTCTACCCCGATAACAACTCTGTCGGGCTTCATGAAGTCATTGATAGCATCGCCTTCTTTCAAGAACTCCGGGTTGGAGACAACATCAAAATCAATCTGAAGGTTTCTTTCGTTTAATTTATCTTGAATTGTAGCTTTAACAAGGTCAACGGTTCCTACGGGGACAGTGGATTTGTTGATAATGACTTTGTAAGAATCCATATGATCGGCAATCATAGCAGCGGCGCGCTGAACGTAGGATAGGTTGGCTTGGCCTTGATCGCCTAGAGGGGTCTCTACAGCGATAAAACAAAGTTGAGACTTTGAAACACCAGTCTGGTATTCAGTGGTGAAAGAGAGTCTTTTGGCAGCGACATTTCTGCGGAGCATTTCTTCCAGCCCCGGTTCATAGATAGGTATTTTACCTTCATTGAGCAGGGAAATTTTCTGGGGATTGATATCTAGGCAGATAACATGATGGCCCATCTCAGCAAGACATGTTCCGGTGACAAGACCTACGTATCCGGCACCAATAATTAGAATATCCATAGTAATTATCTATTAAGAATTAAAGAGACTAAGATACTAGATTTTGCCATTAATCTGCCAATCAAACAAGCGATTGCAAGGATCAGCTTGTAATCATTTGATTTGTAGGATTATTCATGGATATACAATATCTCTTTTCCTATTACTTCACTCAAAGCTTTAAAGTTTGCTGCTGCAATCTTGTAGGTGGTATAGCTTCTGTTTTTAGGGTCATCGATTTTTTTCATGGAGTAAAGTGTGGGCGCCCAATTTATTGCTGTATTGTTTAAGACATCAACATAAAGTTCTTTTTGGCCATTTATTTCGATGATTTTCGGTTTATTCAAAGTCATTAAATCATTGCAGAAAGGTATCAATGGAATATTATGCGGGATGTTTAGGACCTTGTAATCTTCGTTGGCATCCATCTCATTTTTCGTTTCAAGAACGATCTCAACCACATGGTGCGGGTTTGCTTTGTTCCAAGTTTCAATGAAGTCGTGGAGTTCTTTTTGTTTATCTTTGACAATCATCTTAAGGGGATCGGGCTCACTCTTTGCTTGCATCGCGTAAAAGGCTTTTAAGGGGACTGAAATGCCAGCTTTGGCAAGTAATGCGATGGTGGAAAGGACAGCGTTTATATAACTCCCTATTCTTATGCTCAGGGATTCTTTCGAGTTCATTACCACGTTCCACAGGTCTTTAATAGCGCTGATGTAGTCATACTTATAATAAGGTGCAGCGAGGCTGAACTCAGCATAGCTTTTTTCATGTAGAGCTTGGAATTTTTCCAACTCATTAAGTTGGGCCACCGTACGCCATTTTTCACCATGATTCCATTTTGCGCACAAAGTAGACGGCAGGCTGCTTAGCATATTCAAACTGCACCAGAGAGTGGCAGAAGTAAGGATGAATAAGTTCATAGCCATCCCGCCCGAGAATAAGAGGTCGATTTTTGAGGTGTCCTTATCACTTAGGCACTCTTTAACAAAGTGATAAAAATGGATATAATGCTGCTTTAAATGGCCGATGAAATCAAAAGTATAAGAATGCTGTGTTTGAATATGCAGTGTGTACGCTTCAGCAAAACGGGCATTTCCCTGCTGAATAAAGGTGGAAGCGGCATCAATTTTTGAACGGCCATAGCCGTTGTAATAAGTAAGTGTTTGCTTTAGGTCGGATAAGGATTTTGGGGTTTTAATGAAGGCCATTAGGGTGTTTTCGGAAGGATCGCCCGACAAGACCAGTTGCTCTTTGCTGATCCTTGTAAATCCGTGGGCCTTCATAAAATCGGTCCATTGATAAGAACTTCTGAAGTCCCTTATTTCTTCATATTCTTGCTCCCGGCTTATTTTATGGGCAGCATTGCCAATGGAGTGGATAACGGAAACGATGGATTGCATTTCTTTGGATGTAAGTATGCTTTCAGTTCCTTCCGATCCGGTCACATTACGTGGGTTGATGTCATGTTCTCTTAAGAGCAGCACACCTCCCTGACGTAATTTAGCAGTCAACGATGAGGTAAATGGCTCTAAGTTTTGCGGAGGAACGTGATGAAGCCCTTCAAAACATACGATCATATCCTGGCTATTATCAGGGATGTCGTCTCCAATGGGTTTATAAGTGAAATGAGGTTCAGGTTTTTCAGCATTCCAACGCGCAGAATTGAGGGGCAGGGATGTATAGGGGTATATTATACTTTCTGCGGCTAGACGTGCGCCTAATCCTACTTGTTCAGGATTATCACATAATGCTGTGACAGTGCCTCGGAAAGCCAAGTGAGTTACTTTACGAATAGTATTAAAATAGAGTCGACTCGAAATTTCAAGGTAGTTATCGAATTTTTCTTTCTTGAAAGTCCGCATGAATTGTGCGATTTGTTTTCCCAGACCTTCTTTGAGAGCAAAAAGCGATGTGAACATTGCGAAGAAAGAGAAATTTTTCTTTGTGGTATCGATGCGTAAGAGTAATTCGTTATATATCTGTGCATCTGTTTTGCTGGGATCATTCAAAATCTCATCCATCAGGGCTAAGAATTTATCCGCATCCAGATTTAAGAAAATCGTTTTCAGACAATTGCAGAACTCAGTACGTAATGTATTATTAGATTTAAAGACACGTCGATAATCCGAATCAATGGGAGTGAGATCGGGCAAAGTAAATAAACGGGTTGCATCCCCTTGTTGTTCTGTGGGAGCCGCTGGGGTATTTAGAGGTGATAGCCGCTCTAAAGGCAAAATTGTTGACATTCTTAGTTATCCTTAACTTGATCGTAATATTTTCTAGATTAATACCATAATCCGCAAGGACTGTTAGGGCAAGTTGCATCGGTACAGCGTTTAGGTGAGGAAGTTCCTAATGTAAAGTAGATAGCAAAGCGGTCATCGACTTCCTTATGCTGATAGGATACTTTCATTTCCCAGTGCGCAGGCAACCTGGCTAATAAATTGAAGTTATATTCGAAATAAAAGGGCTCATGTTTTCTATCCCAGCCCACACGTGATTTCCATTCGAATGCAAGGCCTGGATCTACGCGGTAGAAAAAATGTAGCAGGTAGGTTTTTCTACGGTCTGATACCGGAGAGTGCAGCAGCTCATCCTCGCTGCGGTAATAGTCCAGCACAAAATTTTCCTTATCTATTTTACGCCACATGTAGGCATTGCGTTGGCGGTATTCCATGGAAATAGCCAGCTGTTTGCTTACTGTCCATGCGCTCCTGAAATTAAGCTCAGCCAATCCCCCATGAGTTAAATCCCATGTTGCTAAAATACAGTTATGCAGGGTCTCGCCGGAGATAAGGCTAAAATTAGTGGTCAGCTTAGGAAGCGGATGGGGAATTTCCTTATTATCAAAAAGGCCCCAAAGGTAGCTATCAAAGAAAAAAGTTGAACGGCAGCAAGATTTATCCCATTCAAAAAAGTTCTGTTGCACACCCAACCGCATAGTATTGACGCGATACCATCCATCAGTAATATCAAATATATAGTGTTTATCGGGGGGGATGGTAGGCTGGATGATGTAATTATAGAAGAAATATGGCTGTACCGAATGCCTGCCCCAGCTAAAATCCTTTGAGAACAGCATATTGCCTTCTAGAGAAGCTGTACCTGTTGCCAGCCAGGAACTTCCTTTATAGGGCCTATTACCGTAAAAGATGCCCACAGCACTTGCGCCCGGAGTTAATTTAAAGAGGCTATTGCCAAAGGGACGGTACATTCCGGAACGAATTTCTAAGCGAGTAGCGGTAAAGTCTTGCACATTTACAGTGCCTGAAGCGTATTGGAAGTCAAGATAGGACGCATTTGCTTCCATCGTGGTAATAATACCCAAGGGGTTGATCGTCTGAGGAAGGATGGCGCCGCTAAGGGTGGGCAGCTCTTGTTTGATCGTCTGAAAGTAGTTGATGCGTGGCCTGACAAGGATATTGCCTACCCAGTTGTCTTCATTATGGTGCAGCAGCAAGTCTGTTCGTCGTGCATACTCAAGGTCTATCCCCAGGTCTGTGTAGTCAGTAGCCATCATTTTATCGCTAAGCTTATCGTAGCGTGCTTCTAGGATTGTTCTTCCTGCCTCCCAGCACCTGCGGTAGGTTCCTTGGAAACGGTAGCGCGTGTTGATATGCGAATTGGCGGGGTCTTCATCTTTTGCAAAGTAGTTGATGGTATCGAAGCGTTCAGAGTTTTCTTTAGAGTGATAATTAGCTTCAATCCCTCCTCCCGGACCTCTTTTAACATTATAATCGAGCCTTAGATATGCCTTGAAGTTATCGTAAGACATGAAATTATATTGCATTCCAATACGTGATCCTTGGCGCCCACCCCAGCGTAGAGTATATTTCACAGGTTGATCACAAAGTGTATCCAGGTTCAGGCTCAGTTTAGGGATATAGAAAATAGGTATAGTACCTAATCTGACAGTGACATTTTCTGCTGCAATGTCATTGTTAGGAAATAAGCGCGCCACTTCTATGGATGTTTTCCATTCAGGACACACGTTCTCAGAGGTAGTAATATAGCCGTTATAAATGACATAGCTGCCGTCTGCACATATTTGGATAACTTTGCCATGAAAAAACCAAGGGTAGACCGATCCTTTCGCTTCATAGATAAAACCGGTGTTGTTGGTCAGGTCATACTCAAGTTTCCTGCCTATGATGAGATAACCCATAAGCTCTAAACGCACTTCACACTCTGCAATGACAGTATCTTTAGTTGCAGTCTCGTCTTGGGTGTGTTTGTAAATAATGCGTTCGGCTTGGATGCGGACATTTGGGCCGGTGATGACGCCGCCTTCCATAGTGCTGATCGTGCCGTCGACGTATTCAGGATTGCGCAGATCGACAGTGATTCCATTTTGCAGGGCGTTTAAGGACGCATGCATCCAGAATAATAGAAATAAAAATGTTAATACTTGTCGTGTTATGCGCACTGCACCTCGGTCTATTGCACTAAACGTACTAGTATGGCAGCGAAAATGGGATGAAGCTTGCGGTGTGATTTTTCAATGGCCTCTAAAATAAGGTCTACAGTTGCTTCGTCTTGTTCTGCGATAAGTACATCGATTGCGTCTAAAAACAGTTTTGCCGTTTCGTTTGGTTTTAAGTCTGATTGAATAAGGTCATTGTCAATGGCCTGCCACGGACTGATTGTAGGGCGGAATTCTAAAATATCCGACTCCCACTGCGAGACGACCCATTCTTTTAAAGGAGCGTAGCAAGTTTCTTTCTCGCCCCTCTTTAGCAATGCTATCAATGCGTAGTTACGTACTAGCGGATAACCGGGCATGCGGCAGCACATCTCTAAAAATTGGTCGCATTCTGAGCTTAGGGACTGTTGCAGAAGGCGGAAGACCGTAGGGATGACGTCATTTTGCCTACGTTGGATAAGCTGCAAAGCCAGCTTTAGAAACGGTTCTTCTCCGCAGGCATAGCAATCTACTAACCACTTTTCTCTTTCTTGGAGCGATAGTTCGCAAGCCGTATCCCATACCGGCGTGTCATATAGATTCAAAGGAGCTGTCTTATATGCATACAGGCTTTTACCGTTGGACATTACTCTGATAAGAGGAGGTTGCGGAGAAATCGGGCTAAGGTATTCAAGCATGTATTGCGGTGCACGGGCATCTCGGCTATGGATAAATGCAATGGCTGCATTGGCGCGTATGCATGAATCGCCTCTTTGGATTAATGAGAGCAAGATCTCGTTTGTATTATCAATTTCGTTCAGAGTATGGATGGCGAAAGGATTGCCTTTTAGGGCAGCATCCACGATTTTTTGTTCATAAGCTTTGTATCCTAGCTCTTTTAATGCTAAACATGCAGCCAAAGAAGTATCCATCACATGAGAGTGGGTGAGCTTGATTAAGAGGGGGACTGCTAAAGAGTCTTTCATTACTCCCAGAGCATAGGCGCAAGCTTCGCTTTGAATGGAATCATTTTGGCTGGCCAAAGTTCTGATATAGGGAATAAAAACTTCGTTGGGTTTTTTTGCTATAGATAGCACAGCAGAGAGGCGCACATCTTGTGAAGGGTTCATAAGCAACTTACGCATATGATGCACAGCACCGTCAGATGTTATCTCCGAAATTATAATTGGAAAGAGGGGCAGAATTTCACAGGGGCATTTTTGCATCAAGGCATCTACTTGCGACAAAGCACTGGGAAACCGGCCCGTAGCGAGTAAATAAGCAGCCTCAAGACGTAGAAGAATATAAGGGGAACTCATCGCATGCTTAAGAGCAGACTCTGCGCAAGCTTCCTGATATTGACAAAGCTGTCGTAAAGCATACAGCTGCAGCGCGGGATCTCTGGAACGCAGCGCATCCTGGAAAAATGAGATGGCATGCTCATCTGCAGTCATTGAAATGCCGAATAGCGCTAATTGCTGTGTAGCAGCGTCACTGGACTTTACATCCCTTTCAAGAATGGCAAAGCCTAATTCCCTCAAAAGACTATACTCAGGCCTATTCAAACTGCAGTGCTTGCGGTAATAGCTTATCGCTAGGTCGTCCCTATTGTGGACCACTTGCTGGATGATTTGATGGCGTAGAGCTTCATTTGCCGATTGCGCGTCTAAAGATGTTAGGAAAGCGCAAAAGCAGAGAAAAAAGGTTATTTTCGACCAAAAAACTGCCATAGGTCAATTCCAAGGGTAACTAATAAATATTGCAGGGCATTCACTGGTAATCCCATGACATTATAAAAACATCCATTGATTTGCGCTACGATTAAAGCGCCGCCATCCCCTTGAATTGCATAAGATCCCGATTTATCTTGCCAATGTATGGCATCGAGATATTTGTTGATCTGCTCTAGGGTCAATTGATTAAAGAGAACTTTTGTTTCCTCGTAATGCTGCACGTGATTCGATCCTACCACAACACTGACACCGGTGAATACACTATGCCAATGGCCGCAAAGTTCTGTTAGATAGGCGACAGCATCTTCACGGGTAGGTGGTTTGCCAAAAGGTTTTTTATCGAGGAAGACAACTGTATCAGCAGCAATAACGACAGCAGTAGGGTGTTTTTCCGCTACGAATTCAGCTTTATGGTAGGCGATTTGTTTGACGTACTCCGCCGGATTTTGTTCATAAGGGATTGTGCTTTCATCAAAATCAGAGGCGATCACTCTGAAAGGCAGCGCAATGCTTTTTAGAATTTCGGCTCTACGGGGAGAAGCGGAAGCTAGGATAATATCTAAAGTCATTGAACCTCGGCATTTGTAAATTAGAGGCCGCAATGTTTACATAGATGAAGAAATTTGTGAATACCCTTTATGAGACGAATATTTGAGGGAAGACAAAGATAGGCATTTTTTCTACTCCAATAAGCTTAGGGCAGTATTCATGAAGCTGAGTGCGGAGAAGGTTTTGAATATCATGGATATAAGCAAGTGTAAGGAGTTTATCATCACCATAAAAGCCAATATAGGACTTATTATGATAGCTAGTCTCCAAAAGTTGATTTTGATCGGTAGCGCGTAGAATAGCGGCTTCTTTCCAACCAAGGCTATGTGCCAAGTTTGCTTTTAGCTCAGGATTCACTAGGAATCCGATGAAGATCTTTACTGTTACACGACTATCTAGAGTAGTTTCCATAGATTTCCTTTGTACAATCCTTATTTTAACAATATATAGAATATTAAATCTAATAGATTATTTTACTTAATTAAATTGTTTTAATTAATTTCTCCAGGATTAATGAGCCGCTGTTGCTCCGCCCCCTTTGGCGGGAATAACTTTTTTACAGAGGAACGGAATAGGTACCATAAGAAGAAAAATCCATCCTGATAGCCATGACATTTCATTTGTTGAAAGCATATATGCCTGTTGTTCAATCCCTCTATCTAAGATGGCATTCACTACGTTTTCGTTGAATAACGAGGAGGCAGCTTCCATAGAATCGTAAAATTGCCGTGTTACGCTGTCATACATCGTCGATAATTCAGATAGACGGCTATGATGAAAGATTTCAAATCTGCTCCAAATATAGACCGACAGAGAGGTTCCAAAACCACTTCCTACGAGAATCCTTACAAAATTAAAAATCCCTGAGGCGTGAGCGTATTTATTGGTAGGGATATTTCCAAGGGTGAGCTGAACTAACGGAATAAAGAAGATTGTAACGGCGACTCCCTGGAAAAGTCTGATAAGCATCAGATATTCTAAGCTTACCTGAGTCGTAAGATTCGATTGGATGAAAAAGCCGATGGAGAAAAAGAAAAAACTGAGCGCGCAAAGCTTTCGTAAGTCAAACTTATGAAGATTTTTTCCTACAACGGAAGAGAAGAGGACAGGAATGATGCCTATCGGGGCTACGGCAACACCCGCCCAATACGCGTTATAACTTTGCTCCGTTTGGAGCCATAGTGGAATAATCACAGTACTTCCAAAGAAAATCAGGAAGCCTACGGTAGTAATAAGTGTTCCTAACGAGTAGTTGCGATCCTTAAAGAAAGAGAAGTCGACAATAGGAAATTTCTGATAGATCGTCCAGAAAATGAAATAAACTATGGAGATAGTCGAAATCACAAATAGGGCGATAATTGTATTGGATTCGAACCAGTCCAAGTCTTTACCCTTATCTAACATGATTTGCAGGCAGCCCACCCCTATGGTTAAAAGGCAAAGGCCTATCCAATCAATCGGATTACGGACAATTTCACTCTCTTTATCCTTAAGCAAAACCCATGTCACACCGGCAGAAAACAAGCCGATCGGAATGTTGATATAAAAAATCCATGGCCACGAATACTCATCCGATAGATACCCACCTAAAATTGGACCTACAACGGGGGCAACAATGACAACCATAGCCCAAAAACCTAAGGCAGACCCCCTTTTTTCGGGAGGGTTGTGCATCATGAGCAGGCTTTGAGAGAGTGGTATTAATGAGCCGGCAACAGCACCCTGTAGAACACGGTAGATGACGATCATAGTCAGCGTTTCCGCTGTTCCGCACAGAAAGGACATGAAGGCAAATAATACTACAGAAGTGACGAAAAGCCTGACCCTTCCAAAATAATCCGCTAACCACCCCGTAAGTGGTAAAACGACTGCGTTGCTTGCAGCGAAGGAGGTGATAACCCATGTCCCTTCATCCGGGCTGACAGCTAACGATCCGGCAATATAGGGAACCGCAACGTTTGCAATAGAAGTATCTAGAATCTGAATGAAAGTGCCAAGCCCTAAGGCAATATTCAGAAGAAGAAGTTTATGACCTGAAAAGGTAGCGTGATCCATTAATTTGTCATCAGATTTGCAGTGATGATCTTTTGCATTTTGGCTTCCACAACTTTGAAGTCAATGTCATAGACTTTCGTCGTGGAGATAGCTTTTTTTATGGGTTCTACAGCAAGCATGGGATGGTCCGTGTCACTGATGTTTACGTCAACATATGCAGATAGACCTAAACGTAGAGGCTTAGATTTGATTTGCTCAGGGTTGAGCCCAATTCGTACGGGCAGACGTTGGACGATTTTGATCCAGTTTCCTGTAGCATTTTGCGGTGGAATGAGCGAGAAAACACTCCCCGTGCCGGATGCAATCCCGATAACGTTCCCTTCCACATCAAATCCGGAACCATAAAGGTCAAAATTGACTTTTACAGGCTGACCAATACGCATGTTTTTTAGCTGCGTCTCTTTAAAGTTAGCATCGACCCACATTCTGTTTTCGGGTATAATAGCCATTAGAACAGAGTTAGGGGCAACAGCTTGACCCACTTCAACAATTCTTTGCGCCACATACCCTCTGGCAGGGGCATAAATTGATGTATGGAAAAGATTGTAATAAGCCGACCTGACATTAGATTTTTGTGCTTCAATCAAAGGATGATTTTCGGGTTGAGTAGGCCCTACCGCTGCTTTTGCAAGCTCCCATTGCTCTTCAGCATATTTCAAATTAAGCTCTGCAACAGTAAGATCATCACGCGTATGGACGAAATCTTCGTTTGAAATAGCCTGGGATTCAATAAGGTTTTTTCTGTTTTCAAAGTCAAATTTTGCTTTACTCACTCTGACACGCATAGTTTCTACAGTAGTAGCATTTGCTTTGACCGTCTCGTAAAGTTGTTTTACCTGAAGCACTGTCGCTCCTAGGTTAGCAAGAGCATTATCATAGCGCAGCTGATAATCAGTTTTATCTAACTTTACCAGCAGCTGGCCTTCCTCCACTAAATCAGTATCATCGGCGTAAAAAGCTATAGGCACGCCTGAGATGGCAGATGTCAGATTGATTTTATAACCGTTGACATAGGCGTCATCCGTCGTTTCATGAAAACGCAAATAAAACACCCACAGCAAAATCCATAATGCAGCAGCAACGAGAAATCCTAAAGTTATCCAGAGAATAGTCCGGTTGCGTTTGTTATTGCTGCCAGGCGGTGCAATTTCCGGTGCAGCAGGGGATGAGGGCATCGGAGGAGAAAGAGGAGGTGTAGTTTGTTTATCAGGTGTGCTCATATTAATTCACTTCAGTACAGGGGCAGACATCGTATCCGCCGCCTAGAGATTTTATTAAACTCAAGATGGCTTGGAAGGTATCTCCCAACGCGACCATCTGGCTGTCTTGTGAAGATAGCCATGTTTCCTTGCGTGTAAGAACATCCAACTCGGAATTTAGACCGTTCTTTTTACGTAATTCTGTCAGGTGAAGGATTTTATCTTGGTAGGCCGTTTCTTCTTCAAAGACTACATATTGCTTATGAGCAGAGGTGAGGAGGGACAGACTATCAAGAACTTCTCTAACAGCTGTAAGAATGAGATTGTTGTAATCGTAAATGGCCAAATCGTAATTGACCTCAGCAGAATCAAATTGAGACTGAAGGAGACCCCCGTCATATACCGGCAGGGTGTATGTAGGTCCAATAAATCCAAAAGTGCTTAATGCCTCAAAAAATTTCCTGAAGTGGATGGTTTGCAGGCCATACAAGCCCATAATATTCACATCGGGTAAGTAGCTCACTTTAGCAATTTCAATCTGGTATCCGGCAGATTCTATCAACCATAGCTGCGTCGTGATATCCGGACGGTGTGATATTAGATGTAAAGGAATTTGTGCTGGCAGAGGAACCTTGGGGATAGGCAAAGCCACCGGGCTAAATTCATCATCAAATTCGCCGGCAATAAGTGCTTTCAGTAGGTGCTTTGAAATTTCTATATCAGCTTCTATCTTAATAAGGTTCTGCTTGGCAACAGCTAAAAGGTTCTCAGCCTCGTGGAAAGTTATCATGCTCTCAAGGTTTTGCTGCAATCTCCTTCCATTAATATGGAGATAGCGTTCCCTATTAAGTACACGCTCTTTTGCTATTCCTTGCCGTTTATAATCGATCTGCAACTGGAAATAGGCCTGCGCAACGGAGATGCTCAATACTAACCGTGCTAATGCTTCATCAGCCACTGAGGCATTGTATTGGCCTACAGCAGCTTTGACTGCGTTTTTATTCTTATCCCATAAGTCGAAATCATATAAAAAGTTAAATGCCGACTGATAAAGAGTGTAATAAAAAGGGATTCCGCCGCTTGAAGGGATGGGAATTCCTGGTTGACCTGTAGCAGGATTTATACTGGGAGTTATAGATGTACCTGAGTTTCCCGCAGGAATGACTCCTGTCTTACTTAGCTTTTCCCTCTGTATACTGCTACCTTGGGTGATGTTAGGGTAAAGTGCCGCAGCTAAACCATCTACATTATAACTGGCCGCTAGAATGCGAGCCTTTGCTGCCTGCATTGAGGGATTGTTTTCCAAGGCTTTGGCCATCAAGCAGTCTAGCTGGGAATCTTGGAAAATAACCCACCAATCCTCTGAGATCCAGTCTTTGGGCTCAAAGATTGGATCTTCAGCTGCAGCAGAGATTTCATTCTCGACGGCGGGATAGGGAATTTCATAGGGTAAAGCGCGTGGTGTGACAGTAAAACAGCCTACAGTAAGCAGATTAGTCACAATAAGGAGAAATATGGATTTCGCTTTCATTATAGGTAAGGTGCATTGAGTCGAAAGCAAGGATATAGCACAGGGTAACAAATCTTTTAAAACGACAAAAATATTTTTTTGTTTTTTTGCATACGAAGAAGCTTCTGTGCGCTCAAAAAGTGAAGATGTTATTCATTAAAAACTTCAAAGTAACATTCCCTTAGATGTCGTTATGCCTAATATTTCTCCGGATCACAGTTCTTTAGTTAGAAAGCAGATTGCCTTTGCTAAACTGCAATACTTAGGTGAAATACATCTGGATACTTTTGAAGAACAAATCTTGACAGAGTGGTTTATTTGCTTAGACCCCGCTGAACAGAAACGTATTAAGGATGCCGTGGATAATTTTCTGAGAAATCAATATCCTTCAGATCATGAACATTAAACATCCTAATAACGCATTGCACCCCCTAAGCCTACTAAAACAACGACTAATGAACTATCAATCTCCCCTAAGCCGAGAAGTTTTCCAAGCCTACTCCCACCTAAGCACTATCGTAGAGCAAATGGATAAAACGCATAGAAACATTGAAAACATTGAAGGCACTGGGGGAATAGTCAGTGTAGCAGATATTATTGCCTACCAAATTGGATGGGGTAGATTCCTTTTAAGGTGGTATCAAGATGGCCTTAACGGGAAAATACCATTAATGCCTGGAGAGGGCTTTTCTAGCTGGGATTATAAGGCGATTGCCCGCTATTTTTATCAGCAATATCATTACGATGGGTATAGTGGCCAAGCAAAAGTATTTGAACAGACCGTACGGGAAATATTAGACGTCGTAGAAAATGAATTTCAATCAGGTAATTTAGACCGTTTAGGCGTTTGGCAATGGTGTACGCTTAAGTCTGGAAAAGAGTGGCCTTTGAGCAAATGGGTGAGAGTAAATACTTCCGCTCCCTATAAAAGAGCTTATGCATTAATCAAAAGACATCCTAATAACTAGTGGACAGTGGTGATCAATGAGAAAAGATCTGATGATGAATAGTTTTCATTTAGTGTAATACCATTATCCTTAAAATACTCCCTAACGATTTGGGATTTTGAGTGATCTCTGACAATGTTCTCTAGATGCATAAACAATTCGCTTATTTCTTTTTCGTCAAAATTTCTAAAATTAGAACCGCTTTTCGTTCATCCAGATTTGATACTAATTCATCCAATTTGCTATCCCTATTTTGTCTACCGTTGGTTCACGGAATAGTTAGGTAATTTGAATAAAATCTAAATCTATTCAAAATTATCTTGTAATTGACTTGTTGATACTGTATACACGTTTGAGCACATTGATCAGAAGATAAAAAATAAACATGTTAAAAACATTTTTTTACTAAGGAGTTTGTTATGCCTACAAATACACAACCCCAGACTGTAATAAAGCCGGGTTTGATTGTCAGAAAAATAGGAAAGTTGACCAAACCAATGGTTCATCACATCGGAACCACAATAACCCCGTAATAAATTAGACAAAAGCACCTCTCAGTTGAAAGGTGCTTTTTAAACAGGCCCAATATGAATCATTTGATTCTACTTAATATTGCAAATTTTATCTTTAATTTTTCTAGAATGTTATCTGGTGCGATATTCATTATCATCTTGGAAGATCAAGGCATTACATTATCGACAATTTCCCTTGCAAAGGGCGGTCAACTTCTTACTAGCATGCTTTTCGTTTTACCATCGGGAATTATAGCTGATAAATATGGGGGAAAATATGCAATTTTAACAGCCTGTATTTTTTCAATTTTCTATTATTATTTTCTGATCGAACCAACTCATGAAAAAGTAATCATAGGTGAAATTTGCAATGGAGTTGCATTAGCATTCTACACAGGAGCTTACGAATCCTGGCTTTTTTCACTTATCTCGCAAAAGGATGCTCTTAATCTACATACACATTTAGCTCGGTCGCGTGAGTTATCTTATCTTGCTATAGTTTTTGGCGGTCTAATTGGCACCTTTATAAGCGGTCATATTTTTTCTTCTTCATTAATTTTAATGGCTGGATCTTTGATTATTTTTTTAATGATAAAAAAAAGAGAAGAAAACAACCAAATTCAGATTCAAGAAAAAACAAAATATTTCATCTCAGCATTTAAAAACCTTGTGTCTAAAAGAATAGGCTTTTTTCTATTAACATCTTCATTCTTAGTAGGCGGAAGTATGCAATTGATTTATCAGTTTTGGCAACCCTTTTTCTTCAAATTTCCAGATTTAGTAGATTCAAAACAGTCTCTGGGTTTGATTTTTATTGCTTTTATGTTGACTCAATACTTTACATCTAAACTTATTAGAAAATATGTGTTAAAAAGCATAGAGCAAATGATTTATTTAACAGGCTTATGCTGGGGTATAGCTTCAATATTACTCTTGAACACGATTCTAACCGAAAATTTCATTTCATCTATCGTATGTTTTTGTTTATTTTTTGGAATGGCGGCAGTAGCTTCAAATTTGCTGATGGCGCAGCTTGGTGAAATAGTCGAAGCTAGATTACAAGCCACGGCTATTAGCATTTTAGATTTACTTGGAAAATCACTAGGAAGTTCTTTATTAATTTTTGGAGATGGAATCGTTACTCTCTCCCAATATAGTTTTGGGTGGCCCATTTTAATTTATATTTTCTGTCCTCTTTCGCTCTGGTCTATAGTTCAAAGGAAAAAATTATGTACAACTCAAATGATTTAGAATTAGATTGTCGCATAGGCAAGAAAAGAAGTGTTGAAATTTCTTTTGATAGTGCTTCTAGAGATAAAGAAGAGGACATTTATAGAAATCTTACAGATCTTTCAAATGACTTGGTCTCAATCATAGGTCGAGAGGATGAAATTAAATGGATGTGCCATCGTTTATTGTGTCGATTTAAGCCCAATATCTTACTAGTTGGTGAGTCTGGAGTGGGAAAGACTGCATTAGTAGAGGGTTTAGCCAAGTATGCAAAACAATCTTACGACAATAGAGTCAATAGCTTACAATTTAGAGAATTTAGCGCGGGTTCCTTGATTGCTGGCACTTCATATAGAGGTGATTTTGAAAAGAAGATCATTAATTTAGTAAACCATTTAGCAGCAAATAAATCTCATGTTATTTTCATCGACGAGGCTCATGCGCTTGCTATGACAGGCGATATTCATGGGGGTGGCGTGGATGCTCTAAATTTACTAAAACCCTTTCTAACTTCAGGAGAAATAAGATGCATCTTAGCTACAACACCGAAAGAGCTGACACCGCTAGCTGCTGATAAAGCATTTATGCGACGTTTTGGAATACTTCAACTTCAACCCTTATCTAAAAATCAAATGTGTGAAGCTTTAAGAAAGAAGGGTGACTATTTAAGTAAGGTGCACAATATAAAGATCGAAAATACCTTTTATTCGTTTGTAGAAGAAAATTATATCAACCTTGATTATGGATTAGATTCCGCTCTCGACTTCATAGATGAAGTTTTAGCAGCTTTTTCTTTTGACCAAAATCAGAGTATTCATCAATTAATGCAAACTAATTTTGCACGGTTTTTAAACGCACGGAGATTTTTGAATGAACTTGAATTTAGACTGTAAACCCGTAATAAAAAGATCGAATTCTGCTTCTTTAACTCAAGATGGAAAAATAATAGTAGGCGTTGTACCTGAGTCTAGTATCGAACTTGAGATAAATGAAGAATGGATCTCAAGTCTAATCTGTCTTTTAGATGGAAAAAACAAGGTATCCGACATCATTAAATCCTTAAATGAAAATGGCTACCCAGTTCTACCGGATGAAGTAATAGAAATTTTGAAAAGCCTTCTAGAGGCTAATGTTTTAGAAGATTTTGACGAGTATGAAAGTAGTTTGAAAGAAGAAAAGATTAGTTCTTATGATGCAATTCGCTATGATAGGCAAATACTTCTTTTTCATGCACAAATGGGAAAATATAAAGATGCCTTTAAAGCTCAAAACAAGATTAAAAATACTAGAATTGCCCTTGTAGGTTTAGGTGGAATAGGTAGTTATGCTTTTTACGCATTGGCGGCAATGGGATTTGGATTCATTCGTGCTGTTGATTTTGATCATATTGAACTTTCAAACCTTTCACGGCAAATTCTTTACTCAGAAAATGATATCGGCAAACTGAAAGTAGATGTTGCAAATGAAAAATCAAAAGGAATAAATCCTCATATCACCTATGACTTTTTAAACCTTAAAATTTCAAATGTTGAGGAAGCAATTAAAGTAATTCAGGATGTTGATATTGCTATAGTTGCAGCAGACATACCCAGAGGAAAAATTTGGCAAATTTTTAGCGAAGCAAGCTTTAAGACTAACACTCCAATTCTATTTTTAGGGTCAGCACAAACTTGGGTCTGTTGTGGGCCATTAATTGTACCGGGAGTTACACCCTGTTATGATTGTTCAGCTCCAGAAACTGTCTCTGGAGATCATCCTGTAGTTCAGTTTCTCCGAGATAGATATACAACAACTTTAATCGATCCATATAATTCAATTGGAGCTTCCTTAGGGGTTCTTGAAGCTGTAAAATATATTACAAACTTTCAAGAATGTAGAGTCATTGGTAAGCGATTATTAATTGATTTAGGAACTTACGAAACTTTCCTTGTAGCTGGGGAATCTAAAAAGGGATGCTCAATTTGTGGGAGTAAGAACTAATGATGACAACTACCTCTTTATCACCGACTAAAATTTTATATAATGATGGGAATGTTTCTTTAGTGATACGACCATTACACAAGGATGATGCTTCAACATTAAACTCTTCTGTACATGAAAGCTTAGATAATCTTTTACCATTTATGGATTGGGCACACTTAGAATTAAGTGAAAACAATCAATTGAATAGAATTATCAAATCCAAACAAAATTATTTGCGAGGATCGGAATATGACTTTGGAGTATTCGATGCGTTGGGAAATTTTTTAGTTTCAGCAAGTTGGCATCCTTCAAAGACAAGAAATAATAAATGCTTTGAAATTGGGTATTGGACACATGTTAAGCATTGCAACCAAGGGCTTGCGACACTTGTAACTAAAATATTAACATTTGCTGCTTTTGAATTTATGGGATGTGATCGAGTTGAAATTGGTTGTAATAAAGCAAATATTCAAAGTAAAAAAGTAATTGAAAAATGCGAATTTATTTTTGAAGGTGAGATCCGGAATTATTTTTCTAACCCAACAGAAAAAATGCTTGAAAATAATTACTCCTCAGAAAGGACGTGTTTATTATATGGATTTACAAGTGAAGATTTGTCAAAAATTTCGTGGTATAAAGAAATAAATAAATATATAAAAATTTTTTATACTTAAAATAACAGAAGCCCCCAATCCCTTTAACTGGGTGTTTCTGTTATAAATCATTCTTGTTTTTTAGGTTTAGTAGTCTTTCGTGAAGCACGATGAGTTTATTAAGTTCCGCTGGAAGTACTTCGTCATATGTAGGTTTTATTCTTTCGAATCCAATGACTTATGACAATATTGTAGCATTTGCAGCTTACGACCAATGTGATAAAATCGACACCTAGTAATTAGTGGACAGTGGTGATCAATGAGAAAAGATCTGATGATGAATAGTTTTCATTTAGTGTGATACCATTATCCTTAAAATACTCCCTAACGATTTGGGATTTTGAGTGATCTCTGACAATGTTCTCTAGATGCATAAACAATTCGCTTATTTCTTTTTCGTCAAAATTTCTAAAATTAGAGCGCATTTGATGAAATTGAATAGACTCATCAAGATTTAAAGTTTGTTGTTGGAGACTTTTTTCATTAGATTCACAAAAGTTTAATTGTCCCAGATAATATTCTTTTTGAGACTTCGAGAGCTCCAATTTCTGCTTAATTTTTAGTATGGATTGTTCTATTTTAATTTTTCGTGTCTTTGAAATCAGCTCGGAATTCATAAGAGCACCTTTATAGTTATATTGATTCGTCAATTTTGTAAGAAGGATCTCTGTCTGTTCAAACTTTCTTGCATACCATTCTTTATAAGTAGCATTTTTATACTTGCTGAGGTTTAGCAACAATCTCTGGAAATAATAGGGAACTGCATATCTTGCCTTATAAAACTCAGCTGCCAACTTCAAAATAAATATGATGAAAGTTACAGCGAAACCGGTGAGTGCTATTCCTGAAAATATTGAAGATGCGGCAGACCCCAATGTGAGACCAAAAAGAACCATCACCTTATTCATTGTCAGCATATTTAAGACGATTTTATCTAATGCTGTGACGAGCCGTGTCTTAAGTGTAATTTTGTTTTGGTTTTTTACCGCTTTTAAACGTTCGATACGTGCTTGAATGATAGAAAATACAGGATTATCGGGTTTAAGTTGTGTGATTTTAACTTTTAATAAAGCGATATCTTCTCTCAACGCTTGAAGATTATCCGCAGCGTAGAAGTATTTTTTAATCGCGTAAAAGGTTTTAAAGGAGACAGAAACTAAAGAAAATTTCGAAGTAAAAGAAGATATCTTGATTGTCTCACTCATGGAAACAACATGTTGTTGATCAAAATATTCGCCCATATCTTCAACAGAATTTATGACCGAATTTGTCACTTTTTCATGAAATAGGTTCGTGGGGTTATAAACTGAACTGTTTGAAGTGGTTGTAGTTACTGAAAGAACAGTATTAGACTTTTCTTCCTGAGGGTGGGTGTTACAAAAAGGATTAGAAGCTACATTTGTTGAAAGTACGATATTAGGCTGTTCTTCCTGAGGGGGTGCGTTACAAGTAACAACTGAAAGCTTTGCAAAAGCTTCAAGCAAAGGTTTTCTAGCTTTTTCAGGTTTCCAAAGCATTTTATACTGAGTGACTGACTTAGTAAATAATTCGGAGTTGTTTTTGACAGGGATGAAATCTAAATCTCCCTTAATTTTAATTATCCGTTGTTGATTGGTATGAATTTCTAAAGAGATACCCAGGAAACGAGCAAGAATGGGTAAGCTATTTTCGATATATGTCTTAAATAGGTTAAAGGAACATTCACCTTTTTCACGGGCTATAGAGAAATTTGAATTAGGATTATGTTCAATGTAGAATTCCTGATAATGTCTTATGACTAAAAAGTCGGTTTGAGTACGTGGTTTCAGAGTATTTAATAATATCAGTCGGATACTTTCGATTGTATTCTGTGCTTCTTTGAGGTCGCAATCTCGTCCATAAAAGTGAAATTTATTTGAGTAATCATCAATACAAAAATAATTGTGATATTCTCTATGGGAATTAGCATCAATACAAGCTTTACAAAATAGAAGCCAAAATAATTCTTTATTTTCAAATACAGTTTTATTTAAGCCACATTCCGCTACAGAACTTGTAAATTGAGCAAGAGGATTTTTATCAAAAGCTACAACAAAAGGCATGATCCATCACCACTATTCTAAATACTTCCCTGCTATAAATGCCGTTGTCCAGGCATTTTGGAAATTGAAGCCGCCTGTAACGGCATCAATATCCAGGACTTCTCCGGCAAAAAATAAATTCTTACAAATACGGCTTTCCATTGTTTTGAAATTAACTTCATCTAAAGTTATTCCGCCGCATGTGACGAATTCTTCTTTGTAAGTTGTTTTTCCTTCCACTTTATGGATGGACTGTTTGAGGTTGGAGATAAGTGATTCAAAGGCCTGATTGTTCAGTTCAGCAAGGCGTTTTTTGGAATCAATTTTTGAAAGATCGATAAGTCTTTTCCAAAGGTTCTTAGGAATATTATATTGTGGATGGTTTGCGAGGTATTGATTAGGATTGTTGTTCCTAAGTTGGAGGAGCTGGTTTTTTATCACATCTGCTTTTATTTCAGGAAGCCAGTCAATGCTAATATGTGCATTATAATTACATTCATGAAGATGGCGGGCAGACCAGGCAGATAGTTTCAGGGCAGCGGGGCCGCTAAATCCCCAGTGGGTAATTAAAAGGGGGCCCTTCTGACTATATTTGGTCTGGAGGATAGTAATTTCCACGGGATTAACTGCGATACCCGCAAGATCAAGTAAAGGGGATGTGGGTGTATTGAAGGTAAATAAAGACGGAACAGGGGGTTGTATTGAATGTCCAAGATTTTGTGCTAATAAGTGTCCTTGCGGGCTGCTTCCTGTACAAAGAATGAGTTTATCGCAGGTAAGCTTGTACGTAGGAAACTCTAGGACGAAGTTATCACCGTCTTTAACGACGCTATGCAGCGATTGCTTCTGCCGTATTTCAAGGCCGAGCTTTTCAGCTTCTCTTAAGAAACAATCGATGATTGTCTGTGAACTATCTGTGATAGGGAACATTCTTCCATCGCTTTCCACTTTTAATTCAACGCCGCGGCTGCCTAACCATTGGATCATATCTTGCGGCTGGAAGGTGTGAAAAGGACCGATAAGGGCTTTATTACCCCTAGGATAATTTTGAGTGAGGGGGCGTGGTTCGAAACAAGCGTGTGTTACGTTGCAGCGCCCCCCTCCGGAAATCCTAACTTTATTAAGCAAGTGGCTTGACTTTTCAACGAGTAATAGTTTCTTTTCAGGAAAGGTCTCTTTAATGGTTAATGCACTAAAGAAACCGGCGGCTCCGCCGCCTACTACGATGACGTCAAAGTGGCCGCTCATTTTTTAAATGGTTTTCTTCCAGCAGGAACAGACATTTTTTCGCCGAAGAAAGGTCTTTTTTTCTTTCTTTGTTCGATATGTCTGCGTTTTGAAAAGTCGTTTTTGTCGTATGCTTTGAGGTAGTTGGATTGATCAGGAACTTTGGCAAGATCTTTAGATTCTTGCGGGTTCATTAGCTTCTGAATACATTTCCATTTGAATCTGTCGTCAGGTGCGATCAAACAAAGCGCGTTGCCTTCTGCTCCGGCACGGGCTGTTCTACCGATACGGTGGATATAGTCTTCTGGGCACTGTGGCAGGTCATAGTTAATGACGTGCATCACGTGAGGAATATCTAAACCGCGAGCTGCGACGTCTGTTGCGATAAGGATACGGCTTTTTTTGCTACGGAAAGCTTGGATAACTTTATCACGCTTTCTTTGGTGTAAGTCACCGTGGATAGCATCAGTATTATGTCCAAGTTCTTGAAGTTCTTCGGCCAATCTATCAGCGCTTTTTTTCGTTTTAACGAAAACGATGATGGAGCCTTCGCGGAGTTCAAGTTCTTTAGAGAGGAGTCCGAATTTTTCCGCATGGTGAGTGTGGAGAACTTCCTGTTTAATCTTAGGAGCAGCATCGGTAACAGAACCCACTGCAATACGTTGAGGATCTTTCAAATATCTTTGAGAGAGTTTTTCGATATTGGCAGGGAATGTCGCGGAGAACATTAGAGTTTGGCGGACAGCTGGAAGGAAAGTTTCGATTTTTTCAAGCTGGATGCCGAAGCCCATATCAAGCATACGGTCAGCTTCGTCAATAATAAGGAACTTTGTTTCCTGGAGTTTTAGCGATCCGCGTGTTAGGTGGTCGGTGATACGGCCAGGTGTACCGATAATGATTTGAGGTTTTGCCCTAAGTTGAGCGAATTGTTTAAACATCGATTCACCACCGATAAGCAGAGCGGTATTCATCGTGAAGTTTTTGTTGATGATTAGGCGGAGCGACTGGTTAACCTGAGCTGCGAGTTCGCGTGTAGGAGCAATAATGAGTGCTAGTGCGCGCGGATTTTTCAGTAGGTAAGTTAGAAGAGGAAGAGAGTAGGCAATTGTTTTGCCTGTACCAGTTTGTGCTGAAGCCAAAATATCTTTACCTTCCAAAGCAACCGGAATGGTTTTATCTTGGATAGGAGTAGGAGTTGTAATATTGATCTTATCAAGAGCTTTGATAAGAGATTCTGGAATAGCAAATTTTTTAAAGTCTGACATGTAAAATATATCCCTTAGCGTTAATTGTTTTCCTCTTGGCCAAACACAACAAAATTTCCTGGAAATTTTAGAGAAAATGCATGCTAAGAGTTTTACTGCGTTAAGTTTAGTTTATAAAACCTTAAAAGTCAAGGATTGCAAGATAATAGGGGTGGAAAACGATAGAGTGAAAGGAAGGAACAAAAATATTTTTTGTTATTATTTTCCTCCATTTTATTCATTGTGTTTAGTTCTTTAGGTGGTAATCGCTACCTTTCATTTTTGGAGGATAAAAATAGCAGCCGGATATATAGTTTATCCTAGTCAATCCCTGTAAAATTGTGTATCGCGCGGGCAAAAAAGCGGAAATCATCCGCTTTTGCTTGCCACACGATTATTTATTACCTTCTAGAATTTCCAAAGCTTCTTGATCAGACAATATTCTGGCAAAAGATGAACGCTGCCACTGGATTTCTGCAATGTCTTTGTTAAATGCTTGGATACGTGCATCACTATAACTATAACGTAGCCCAATAAATTGAATGCCCTTTTCTTCAAGGGAGCTAGCTACTTCGTGAAGATAGTTTCCATTATCGTTAATAAAGACTACCGTTGAAGGGTGAAAGTCAATGATGTCTAAGAGTTTAAGTAAAGAAGGCCCCTTGGGAGTGCCGGAAGTAAATAGTATTCCTTTGCGGTATAAATTACCGAGACGGTTCATAAAGTAATGATCATGGGGGCAGGGCGCAGTGAGTGAAAGATCAATATGATGACTTTTAAGTTGTTGGATAGTGCGGGTAGAAAGTGCAAGTCCTTGCGTTGTCATACCAATGACTGTAAAGCCTTGATTTTGGATTTCTGAAACGATGCCGTCTGTTCCTTCCTCCACAATTTTCATTTGAGTCAGGTGGCGGACACCTTCCCATTCAGCTATAGCCTTTTCCAGCGCGACTTCTGCAGAATCACCTAACTCTTTGTGATATCTTACCCTGGATCGAAACCAAACATCATTTCCTAAAGATTGCACTGGAACTAAGAGCGTGTCGTCAATGTCCAATACGACAAGGCAATCCTTTGAAATATATTTTTTTAGGTCCTCAAAATGAGGAGTCTCAACAATAATTCCACACAGATTAGAAAAAAATAATAATGCGATAGTGATGAATGATTTTATACTCATAGCAGCTCCTGAAGGAATTTTCCAAGTTATAATTATGGAAAAACTTTTTTATGAAAAGAAGAGAATTATCGATTTGCAAATAAGTTATTTAAGGTTGGGCGGACGGCTGATCTGCTGAAGCTGGACTTGTACGTTTTTTCCCTTCTGGAGGTCTATGAGCCGAATGCATTTTAAGCTTTTCGCTCCACTTTTCTAAATAGAGATAGATCACCGGCGTGACAAAAAGAGTAATCATCTGTGAAACAGCCAAACCCCCGATGATGACCAGGCCTAATGGACGGCGCGCTTCTGCACCTGTTCCTGTTCCCAAGGCAATAGGAATTGCACCCATGATCGCTGTCAGTGTTGTCATCATGATAGGTCGGAAACGTACGACACAGGCATCATAAATAGATTTTTCCGGTGAGTCCCCATGCAGCCGCACATTTTCCAATGCAAAGTCAACAATCATGATGCCGTTTTTCTTTACAATACCAATAAGGAGGATGATCCCTAAGAAAGAATAGAGAGAAAGGGGAATGTTAAATAGGTAAAGAACTAAAAGACCACCAATGACCGCTGGAGGCAGGGTGGATAAAATCGTTAATGGATGGATAAAACTTTCATAAAGAATGCCAAGGATTACATAGATAGCGAACACAGTTAAGATAAGCAGAATGGCTGAACCGTTGACAGATTCCTCAAAAGCTTGCGCAGCTCCTAAGACTGTTCCTGTCACTTCTTTAGGCAGGAGTTCCTTCGCATACGCTTTCAGTTTTTCGAGGACGCCATCTAAGGTAAAGCCTGGAGCTATGCTAAAGGCTATGGTAACGGAGGGAAATTGGTCTGTATGGTTTACGCTGGCAAGTCCTAGACCTTCATGCCATTTGGACACAGCATTTAGGGGGACCACTTTTGATGAAAGTGAAGACCGTACATAGATATCACCTAGTGCAGAGGGGTTTTTTTGAAATTCGGGAAGCAGTTCAAGGATGATATCATATTGGTTAATAGGGCTGTTGATGCGTGATACTCTGCCGCCCGCATAAGCAAGCGCTAAGGTTCTTTCAATATCTAAGGCGGAAACACCCAGAGACGAGGCTTGATCCCTCAATATATCCACAAATAGCTGTGGGGATTTGATTTCCAAATCACTGTTAACACCTACAATTCCAGGGATTTTCTTGATTTCATTAATATATTGTTCCGCAGGCTGATACAGATTTTCCGGTACTAAACTTTGTAGAGCAAATTGATAAGACCCCTTAACCACGGATCCAATGGAGAGGTCAATCATAGGGATATTTTTATAGAAGACATTCAAGCCGGGAATTTTTGCAGTTTCCTTCTGAAGTTCCCCTATGACTTCTAGAACTGCTTTACGTTGGGCGCGCGGGACTAGATTGGCATACAGGACCCCATTGCGGAATTGCTGATTGGCTGCATAGGAAATGAATTTATCTATGGCTGGGTTGGCAGAGAAGATAGTATTCACTTGTTCTTGATACTGCTTCATTCTTTCGTAAGAGGTGCCTTCAGCAGCCTGGGTAAAGGCGATAAAAAAACCTTCATCATCATTAGGGATAAAATCTTTGGGAAGTTTTACTATGAAGAATACGCTCGCAACTAGACTTATTAGCATGACAATAAGGGCTACGTAGCGGTGTTTCAGTGTCCACAATAACGCAGGTTTATAGACCCTTAAGAACGCATCGTTCAGTTTATGCGAAAAACGGGCATAGCCCTTCTTCTCTTCTTTTTGGGGAGTAATAAGCAAACTGCACACCATCGGAGTCAAAGTGATAGAAATCGCTCCGGAAATAAGTGTGATAGCTGTCAATGTGATGGCAAATTCTGCTAAAATCCGACCTAATAACCCCGGCATGAAGATAAGCGGAAGGAAAACAGCGATTAGTGAAAGAGTCATTGAAAGAATGGTGAAGCTGATTTGTTGGGCACCTTCTAACGAAGCGACCCAAGGGTTTTCCCCCATTTCCACATGGCGCACGATATTTTCAATAACAACAATAGCATCATCGATGATGAAGCCTATCGCTAGAATCAGTGCCAGCAATGAAAGGTTGTTCATGCTATAGCCCAGCGCATACATGATAGCGAAGGTGCTGATTACTGATATGGGAAGCACAAGCGCGGGGATGAGGGTATCTCTGATGCTGCCTAAGTAGATATAAATAATCAGGATCACAAGGAAGAACGCAAGTATTAATGTAAACTGCACCTCATCGATAGAGGCCCTGATCGATATCGATTTGTCACGTACAACCTCCAGATGTAGGTCTGAAGGAAGATTCTGTAAGATAGGCTGCAGTGCTTTGAAGACATCATTGGTAATTTCTACCGTATTTGCGCCAGGTTCCGGGAGAATAGATAGGATGACAGTGGGTTTATTGGTATCTTTCGTGATGTAGCGCAGGAGGAAGCGGTAGTTTTGCAGGCTGTCTATCGCGTTTCCAATATCTTTGAAACGTACAGGAGAGTTGTTCGGGTAGGCAGCGATAAGTTCGTTATAGCCCTCTGCGTTTAATATTTGTCCATTAGCAATGATAGTAGAAGAAAGTACTTCATTATCTAAATAGCCTGATGGTAAATAGGGGTTGCCTGCAACAAGTGCTTCTGACAGGTCTTGCAATGTCAAACCCAGCATAGCAATTTTGCCGGGGTCTACCTGTACCCGTACCGCATAAGGAGATCCCCCCACGTTAACTTGTGCTACACCGGAAATCTTAGACAAGCTTTGGCCGATATAGGAATTGCCGTAATCATACATTTTATTCAGAGGCATAGTGTCGGAGGTTAGGGCAAGAAAAAGGATAGGTGTTTGTGCAGGGTTAACTTTGCGGTAAGTCGGGGCGCTGGGCAGATCTGGCGGGAGGTTCCTTGCTGCCCTAGAAATGGCTGCTTGAACATCCAGGGCCGCACTATCGATATTTTTTTCAAGATCGAAGCGTAAAACAAGATTGGAATTGCCCAAAGTGTTAGTAGACGTCACACTGTTCAGGCCGGAGATTGTTAGAAATTCTCTTTCTAAAGGGCTGGCAACATTATTAGCCATTGTGCTGGGGTCAGCACCGGGGTAGGCGGCCGTCACGTTGATAACGGGATAAGAGACATCAGGCAGATTGCTGACAGGTAATTTAATATAGCTATAGACGCCCACCGTGATAAGGGAGATCATCAGCAGGATAGTCATAATAGGTCTTTTGATGAACGGTGCCGAAAGGTTCATTTCAAAGGTTCCTTTACTGCTTTAGGGGCGATATTGACTTTAGAACCCTCTTTTAAGTTCAGTTGCCCATTGATGACTATTTTTTCCCCTTTTTTAAGTCCTGAAAGGACAAGGAAATCCCCCTTGTCTTTTTGCCCAGTCGTAATATTTCTAGTTGTCGCGGTCATGTCAGGATTTACGATATAGACATATGATCCCTTTTGACCGACTTGTACTGCTGCTGAGGGTATGGTCAAAGCATTTTTGATAGTTTTTAGAAATACTTTAACTGTCACATATTCTCCGGGCCATAAAACAAGGTCTTCATTCTGTATGAGTCCTTTTATGATGATAGTGCCAGATTGCAGATCAACATGGTTATCGACAAAATAGATTTTACCTGTAATCGGCGGGTTGGTCTTGTAAGGGAGGATTGCTTCAAAAGTGAGATTGTGGTCAGGTTGGATTTGATGTAGCTCCTGAAAATACACTTGTGGAATAGCAAATTGAATCCGCACAGGAGAAAGCTGCCGTATTTCTATCAAAGCGTTAGGATCATTGATATAGACGAGATTGCCGGGAAAGATATTGTAAGAACTTAATTTTCCTGTTAGTGGTGCATAGATCTTACAGTAGTCCAGGTTGATTTCCGCACTGACAATGGCAGCTTTATCTATCTCAACCTGAGCTTGGGCTGTCATCACATTGCTTTGATACTGTTCCCACGTTAACTTGGAGATAAAATCTTTTTTAATAAGTTCTTCATTACGCTTAAGAGTTATTTTTGCCAATTCTAACGTGGACTCATCTTTCAATAAGGCTGCTTTAGCTTGGTCAAGGATAGCTTGATAGGGCCTGGGATCAATCTCATAGAGAAGATCGCCCTCTTTTACAAACTGCCCTTCTTCAAAATATTTCCTAAGTAAGATCCCTTGAACCTGCGGACGTATCTGCACAATGGCATTTTCATAAACATTTCCTATAGCTTCTACTGTTAGAGTGAAGTCCCTGACCGAGACTTCGCATACTTCCACATTGACGGGAGGTACCACGATAACATGCTGTTTTTTTTCACAACTGCACAAGATTAGCAATAACACACCACAAAGCCATCTTAATCGCATAATGTCTCCGGTCCTGCCATTTCGTAATTGATAAAATTGATGTTAAGCGTTCCTGTCGCATACCCTATGTTAAAGAGTGACGTTGCCCAGCCTGTCCGGGCTTGGATCCTTTGCGCCCGTGCATCGGAAAGTAAGGCTTGAGAATTAAGAAGATCAGTAAATGTACCGGTCCCTACGCGATAGAATTCCAACGATAAATCATATGCCTGCTGTGCAAATTTCAAATAATCTTCGGTATATTTAAGGTTTTCTTGCGATGTAGTGAAGTTATAATAGCTCGTAATAACATCAAGCAGCGCTAACGATTCTTGATACTCGAAATAAGCTTTATTAGCCAACGCGTTCTCTTGGGCTTGGCGGAATTGATTGCGGTAGAAGAATCCGTCAAATATAGGCCCTGAAAGCGCAAGAGTGGCGGAATAATAGTGGCCATTATTGAAAGACTGGTTTGGATAGTTTGTCCTTTGCAAAAGTGAACTGGCGGTTAAGGTGGGCATACCTGCCGAATATGCTGCTATGACTTGCTCTTTAGACTGCAAAAAGGAAGCATAGGCGGATGCTAAATCCGGCCTCGCAGTTTTCGCTATTTCCATTAGTTCATTTACGCTAGTCGTGATCTGCTCCGAAGGGAATATTTCAGGGAGTTCTTTAGTCTTGATGACAGAATCAGGGGGGACACCCAACGCAGTTGCTAGCGCACCTAATTGGATATTTACCTGTCCTCGTGCTGTAGCAAGTCCTAAAAGTACATTCTCTCTACTTGCAGAAGCCTGTAGAACATCGAGTTTTGTAGCCAGCCCCGATTCAAACCTTACCTGAGCAGCCTCTAAAGCTGCGTCTGCATTTTTTAAATCCTCAAGCTTTGCCACAACAAGTTCTTTTGCTCCGATATAGGCATAATAGGACTGAAGAACATTGACAATCAGCGTTTGCACGACACGGTTTTGATTCCAATTCAAGGCGTTTAACACCTGTTTGGCCGATTCTACCGCAGCACGCCTACCGCCAAAGTCGAGCAGGAGATACGAGATAGTTATTTCTTTAACAAAGGATTGAATATAAGTTTTAGTCCGCGTTGTCGCTGTCGTCGATAAACTGGAGTCTCCTGCGTTGTTGATAATCTGGGAAGAAGCATCGCCGTCCGTCTGATTTTGCGGCAAAGCGTTGCTAGACCGGCTGCCGCCGGATCTATCTACGTAGTTGAAGATAAATGAGCCATCTACACTTGGATAATATTCACTGCGGACAGCTTCCACGCCATAAGCTTGTGCACGGGATAGTTCCCATGCTTGTTTTGTCGCAGGGTGATTCTGCAATGCCACATCCAGCAATCCTATAAGGTCAAGTTCTTCGGCTGAATCAGGAATTTTCACTGCAGCTGGTTGCGGCAGGCGTGGGCAGTACCATTCGCTGCAGACAGGTTTCCATTCCTCCGCAGGTGAGTTAGTTGCCTGTCCAGATACACTAGGATCATAGTAGTACTTTGAACACGCTGCAAGGCATGTGCATAAAATAATGATTAGCAAATGGCGCACAAAGAATACCTTAATTAAATTTTTATTTTAGAGGATTTGACAAATAATTTTTATACAATATGATCCCGTTGGAAAAAAAGAGGAGAATCAAAAATGCTTAGATTTGCAAGATATTTATTAACAGCCGCTTGCGTTTTTATGGGAGGGCTTGCGCCATTGCAAAGTGCAAACCAAACGCCGGACGTAAGTCCAATAACTCCGCAATATTTCGTTCCATTTTTTTTAGATGTTGAGCAACTGGACTTTTCTTTACCCAGCGGAATTCAATCTTTCGTGAGAGCCTCCTATAAAGGAAAATGGCTCCTATTGGCCGGAAGGGTAAATGGCCTGCATAACTTCAACAATGATAACAATAATTTTCCTCCCTCACTTCAAAACACTACAGTCTATGTTGTAGACGTTGAAACGGGGGCTGTTTTCTCAAAATCATTAAATGACCCTAGTTCAGGACTTACTCAAGAACAGGTGGATATCCTTTCAGTAACTAGCGCCCAATTTTACCAGCATAAGAAAACGCTATACATGACCGGTGGTTACGGTGTGAATACAGCGACAGGATTATTCGATACTAAACCTGTACTCACAGCAATTGATATTCCCGGAATGATCCAATGGGTGACAACGACCGGGCAAGGAAAATCCGCTGTCCAAAATATTCGCCAGTTGCGGGATCCGGTATTCCAGGTGACCGGCGGTTATATGTCTCGTTCACTTAAAGGCTTGACCCTATTGATATTTGGACAGAATTACTTCACGTTCTATACCCCCGGACAGAATGGCATCTATTCTGAACAAGTCAGACGCTTTAAAATTAAGGACGATGGCGAGACCCTTTCAGTTAAGGTTTTAAGCCCCTCACCCCAGCAAGGCCCTAATGCTTTCTATCGCCGCCGTGACTTGAACGTCGTACCTATCATGCAATCCCAACTCGGCCTGCCATTACCCGCTTACTTGGCTTTATCGGGTGTTTTTACAGAATCCGGAGGAATCTGGACTGTACCGGTATATATAACGACCAAAGGGTGGCCATCTATGTATAATCCAAGTAATCCAGGGACATTTAAACAAGGCATGAATAACTATAACTGCCCGGTTCTGGGTACATTTTCTGAGAAAACCGGAAATATGTTCATCTCATTGTTTGGTGGATTAAGTTATGGCTACTTCAATAATGGAGCTTTTACTACAGATGACGAAATCCCTTTCATCAACCAGATAACAACTATCCAGTTTGATAAGAGAGGAAATATTAACCAGTTTCTTATGGACGCAGAATATCCTGTCGTTATCTCCGCCGGATCTAATCCAGGGAACCAGCTGCTATTTGGTGCCGGTGCTAACTTTATTCCTGCAGATGGACTGGAAAAATACAAAAATGGTGTGATCGATCTAGATAAGATCAAATATCCTACTGTAGTTGGATATATTGTAGGTGGTATTGCAAGCACATTGCCAAATACAACGAGCTCGACAGACTCCACAGCCTCTCCGTTAATCTTTAAGGTAACCCTGAAGCCTACGGCTTCTCAAGATTAAATTCCTTAACCAGTGTGCCGGCATGCTCTATCTGATGTATGCCGGCCACGCTTTTTCCCGCCTGCCAATAATCTTTTGATGATCCACCATGCAAAGTAATCTGTTTGAAGCGTCTGCCTGATGTCAAAGCATACCAGATCCTCATCCAGGGCTTTGTCCAGCGGTTTTGTAAAAGCCATCTTTCGACAGGATTGATCTTAACACCCATTTTCTCCACGTAAGGAGTTTTAATCACCGAAAGCGGAATACCCGTCACACGTTCCGTCAAAACGATGTCATCTTCATTTGCTTTAATAATCGCTTCTTTGTAGTTATCTTTTTCTGCACATTCATAGGTGGCGATGAAACGTGTCCCCATCTGGACACCTGCATATCCTTGTGCTAAGGCTGCTTGATAGGTTTGCCTATCTCCCACACCCCCTGCACAGATAAGGGGTTTACCCAAATCTTTTAAGTCGTTGATTAGCTCTTGGGGGGATAGCTTGCCTGCATGACCACCGGCTCTATTATTGACACAGATCAGTCCATCGACATTACTTTCCAAAGCTTTTAAGGCCCATTTACGTTCCGTCACATCGTGGTAGACATAACCTCCTGCTTGATGGACCCTATCGACAACCCATTTGGGGTTTCCTAAAGCCGTAATAAAAAATCGGCATCCTTCTTCTAAGGCAATATCTAACCATTGCTGCATGCGCTTCTCGTAAGTAGCCGACGATTTCTCGACGAGGATGTTCATCCCGAAAGGCTTTTGGGTTAGGGTACGGATATATTTTAAGCCTTCACGCAAGTCTTTTCCGTGGACATACACTAATGAAATGGGCTGGACAATGCCTAATCCCCCAGCTTCGCTTACGGCTGCCACAAGTTCAGGATTGCTGCAGGGATACATTGCTCCACATATCAAAGGATATTGGATGCCGGCTTGTTCAGTGAATATATTTTTCATAGGGAGGGGTACATTGTTTTTATTTTAAAGTAAGTGATTCTAATGAAAAAAACATCAAATTTAGAATGATTTCCACACAAAGCATGTGCCATAAAAATAGGGGATTATTTGTCATTTATATTTTTTAAAATAGAGCATTGCCACTATGATGCGCCTTTTCGACAGGAGTGATTCATGAAGAACGGTGCAGAGAATATAGACGTGGATTTAGCCGAACTGGCCAAAACGGCAATGTTGGAACGAGGATTTTTTGCTGATTTCCCCCCAGAGGTGCAGGCTGAAGTCGCTGCAATCAACGCACCTGCAAATCCGCCCCCTATTCCTTCTTTTAAAGATATGCGTGAAAAACTTTGGATATCTATCGACAATGACGACTCCAAAGATTTAGATCAGTTGACATATGCCGAGATTGCTCCTGACGGTAAGGAAATGATCTATATTGCAGTCGCTGATGTGGACGCTTTAGTAAAAAAAGGTTCAGCTTCAGATGCGTACGCTTACAATAATACGACGTCGGTTTATACACCGGAAAAAATCTTTCCTATGTTGGATCCTAAATTATCCACCAATCTTACCTCCCTTAATCCTGACGTGGATCGTTGTGCAGTTGTCGTAGAAATTTTTGTTGATAAATCAGGGGAGTTTATTCCCCAAAACATCCATTTAGCCTGGGTCCATAACTATGCCAAGATGGCATATAGCTTTGTGGGGGATTTCATTGAAAACGGGAAGTCCCTACCGGATACATTCATGCAAATGAAAGGTATCAAAGAGCAAATTATATTACAGGATATGCTTGCGCAACGCATTCAAGCCTTTCGCGATCAAGAAGGGGCATTGACATTTGCAAGCTCAGAGTTAAAACCTATCATCGTGAATTCAAAAGTTGTCGATGTTAAAACAGCTGAACACAACCGTGCGCATAAGTTAATCGAGAATTTTATGATCTCAGCGAATGTAGCTGTGACAAACTTCTTGATAGACAAAGGCCTCCCCACATTAAGACGTATAGTAAGAACACCTGATAGATGGGACAGAATAGTACAATTAGTTAAGGAATATGGAACAGACTTGCCTCCCGAACCAGACTCGAAGGCATTGCGGCTATTCCTGCTTAAACAAAGCCAAGAAAACGCAGATAACTTTCCTGAACTATCTTTAGCACTCATAAAACTGATTGGAAAAGGAGAATATTATGCCGGGTTTCCTAATGAAGAATCTCCGGGACACTTCGATTTAGCCTTGATCATCTATGCACATACCACAGCACCTAATCGGCGTTTTCCGGATGTAGTCATGCAGCGTCTACTAAAAAGTCATTTTTTTGGAGAAGAGCTCCCTTATACTAAAGATGAGCTTATGGATATTGCTGCACAGTGTACGCAGAAAGAGAATGATTCCAATAAGGTAGAGCGGAAAATGATGAAGTCTGCCGCAGCGCTTTATCTCTCAAGCATGATAGGAAAAGAATTCCCCGCAATTGTTACGGGAGCAAGTGAAAGGGGAACATGGGTGCGTCTGTCTAATCCACCGATTGAAGGAAAGCTCGTCAGAGGAACAAAAGGCCTGGATGTAGGGGACAAGCTTAGAGTAAAACTGGTACATACAGACGTGTTCTTCGGATATATCGACTTTATCAGAGCGTAAGATTGGTTTAGAGTGCTGTGCCTTTACGTAGTAAGGGCAAAGCAAACTCCATAAAGCTATTAACATCGGGATATGCAGATGTTAATATGCTTTGACGCATAGAGAGGAGCGTTTCGGATCCTTTAAATAGAAATCCCATCAGCTGCTTCATCTTGTTGACTTTTCCTTTCTCCGGAGTCTCAGGGGTGATCTCATTCAAATAGACATCAAAATACATTACAATGCTGTCCCAGGAAGGCGTAAAAGAAGCACCCGAAAAGTTTGATCGTACCTGATGGAAGATAAAGGGATTAATAACACTCCCTCTCCCTATCATCAGGGCATCACACGCGGTTTCTTTTAACATTCTTACAGCATCTTCCGTCGTTAAAATGTCTCCATTTCCAACAATGGGGATTTTTAATAGGGATTTTGCTTCTGCGATCAAATCCCAACGTGCTGGTGGACCGTAGCCTTCCACTTTTGTGCGTGGATGTAATGTAAGAAATCCAATGCCGCTTTCTTCTGCAGCAGCTAAATTCTCTCTGAATAAGGTGGTATCCTCAAAACCGGATCGCATCTTTACCGTTACAGGAACAGAGACAGCTTTCACCATAGACTTTGCGATAGTGTGCAAAAGTTCCGGATCTTTCAATAAGCTAGATCCCGCACCCCTTCCGGTAACCGTGTTGGATGGACAGCCGCAGTTCAAGTCAATGCGTGGAGCACCGCGGACTTCCACTTCACGTGCCATATCTGCCATCAAATCCGGATCGGACCCCATCAGTTGTGCCGCCAAGGGAATAGGCAGAGTTTCTGCTGCTTGGTATTGCTTTGCCAGGCTTTTAACATGAGCGTTGCATGGAACTCGCATAAATTCGGTGACAGCTTCGTCAAATCCGCCGATGGAAGCCATAGCTTTGCGGAAACAACGGTCGCCGACTCCTTCCATAGGTGCTAAGATGAGGAAGGGACAGCCATTTTTATCTTTGGGGAGCATGTTCATGCAAATAGTATAGCCCAATTTGGACTTTTTGAAAATGAAGAGAGAAAGTGCATAACAATAGTAAGCCCTTAAAACTTCTATTGTTATGCACACAAAAGTTGACTACATGAACTGGGATTCTTCTGTGGAGCCTTTCAACGCATGGGATGTGGCTCGACCTTCTGATATAATGGTAAGCAATTCGTCAAAATAACCGGCTCCTACAAAACTTTGGTGTTTTAAAGCCTTGTATCCGCCATTTTTTTCTAACTCCATCTCTTCCTGCTGGAATTTGGAATAGGCAGCCATGCCTGTTTTGGCATAGTTGAAGGCTAAGTCAAACATACTTGCGTTAAGGGAATGGAATCCTGCCAAAGTGATAAACTGGAACTTATAACCCAATTCACCAAGTTTCTCTTGGAAGGTGCTAATCGTTTTTTCGTCAAGGTTCAACCGCCAATTGAAAGAAGGGGAGCAGTTGTAAGCAAGGATCTTTCCCGGATATTTTTCATGTATCCCCTGAGCAAACTCTTTTGCTTCACCCAAATCAGGTTTGGATGATTCACACCAGATGACATCGCTGTACGGAGCAAAAGCTAATCCACGCCTCACGGCATATTCGATGCCGCCATTTATTTTATAGAATCCTTCGTAGGTTCTTTCGCCTGTAATGAACTTTTTGTCCAGCTCGTCTGATTCTGAACGGATATAGGCCGCAGACTCAGCGTCTGTGCGTGCAATAAGGACTGTAGGCACTCCTAGAACATCTGCGGCCAATCTTGCTGCAATCAATTTCTCTATGCAGATGGGAATAGGCTCCAATACTTTTCCACCCATATGTCCGCATTTTTTCATGGATGAGATCTGGTCTTCCAAATGGATGGCGGAAGCACCTGCGATGATCATAGCGCGAATGGACTCGAAAGTGTTTAAAGGACCCCCAAATCCAGCTTCAGCATCTGCTACGATGGGGACAAACCAGTCAATGCGTTCTTTATTCTGCATATGCTCTATCTGATCTGCTCGCATGAGTGCATTGTAGAGGCGGGTAATTAAATGAGGAACGCTTAGATAGGGATAAAGGCTTTGATCGGGGTACGTTTGACCAGCGTCATTGGCATCTGCCGCCACCTGCCATCCGCTGAGATAGATTGCCTTTAGGCCCGCCTGCACTTGCTGGACGGCCTGATTACCTGTCATTGCCCCCATTGCCCTGACAAAGGGCTCTGTATTCAGCAATTTCCATAACTTTTCTGCACCCAATGTGGCAAGGGTATAGTCTATATGTAATGAGCCTCTCATTTGGACAATATTCTCTGCTGAATACGGCCTTACTACACCTTTCCAACGGGGATTAGTCTTCCAATCCTGCTCGATAGCAGCGACTTCTTTTTGTGTGTACATGATCTGTTACCGTAAATGGTTATAAGCTTTTATTGTAAGAAAGGAGACAAAACTCTCAGGCAGCACAACTTCATCCAGCAATTTTTTTGCGATTTTCAACTTTTCTGGATCGCTATTTTCAGCCATCTTGAGCATTTCCTGGTCTATTATCAGGTTGTATAATCCGATATTAACTTCTAAACCAAGTTTTAAGGTTGCTGCGGGGTGATGCAGCCATTGCCATAATTGCGCACGCGAGATCTCAGCTGTCGCTACATCCTCCATCAAGTTGTAGATAGCAGCAGCACCAATTCCGGATAACCACGCATAGATATATTGCAACGCTATACTTATATTTTTGCGCATCCCTTCTTCAGAAATTTTTCCACCGGGAATATTAAAGTCAGCCAGTTCTGCTGCTGTGACTGTCCCACTAGGGATTTTTTCTTTTTGATGGGGTTTTTGCTGTAAAGCCTTTTCAAATATATCGCGCGAGATCTTTACTAAATCCGGGTGCGCTACCCAAGTTCCATCAAATCCATCGCTGGATTCACGCACCTTATCTTCGCGCACTTTGGATAATGCTATTTCATTGACCGACGGATCGTTGCGGCTGGGTATAAAAGCCGCCATACCGCCGAGAGCGTGTGCCCCGCGTCGATGACATGTTTGAATGAGCAGCTGTGTATATGCCCGCATAAAGGGAACTGTCATTGCTATCAGCGCTCTATCCGGAAATACAAAATCTTTGCGTGCATGAAATTTTTTGATGATGCTGAAGATATAGTCCCAGCGTCCCGCATTAAGCCCCGCAGAGTGTTCACGCAACTCATAGAGGATTTCCTCCATTTCAAAGGCTGCTAGAATAGTCTCTAGCAATACTGTCGCACGGATCGTTCCTCTGGGGATATTAAGCTCTTGCTGGGCAAAAATGAATACCTCATTCCAGAGACGCGCTTCTAGATGGTTTTCCATTTTCGGAAGGTAGAAGTAAGGACCGCTTCCTTTGTCAATTAATGCCTGGGCATTGTGAAAGAAATACAGTCCAAAATCAAAGAGTGAGCCTGCGATAGGTGCGTTCTTAACCCGGAAGTGATGTTCCTCTAAATGCCATCCCCTCGGCCTGACCATTAGTACGGCTGTCGTTGGATTGAGCTTATATTGTTTCCCTTCGGCAGAGGTGAAGCCTATAGTGCCGCGCACAGCTTCGTAAAGGTTCTGCTGGCCTTCGAGCATATTCTTCCACGTAGGGGCATTGGCATCTTCAAAATCGGCCATAAATACATCAGCGCCGGAATTCAAAGCATTGATAAGCATCTTCCGATCTGTGGGGCCTGTGATTTCTACCCATCTTCTCTGCAGGTCGTCGGGAGTGGATGCCACTTTCCAAGAGGTGTCTTTTCTAATGTCTTCTGTGCTGCTTAGAAATTGAGGCTGCTCACCGCTATCCAGCTTCTTTTGTCGCTGTTCACGCAACTTGATAAGTTCTAGGCGCCGCGGATCAAATTTTTCATGCAACTTAATCAGGAACTGCACTGCTTGTGGAGTAAGGATATGTTCCTCTGCCGGCAAGGGCTTTTTCGCTGTTTCTACAGGCACTTTTAGATCCGGCATTTTATCCTCCACCGCTAATGACAAATAAATCCTGTTGATATTTTGGCAGACTATCAAAATAGGCTGCCGGTACCTTGAAAAGGGCTGCGAGCACATCATTAGGATAGGCCCCTAAGCAGCCCGAAAGCCCTATATCTGAGGGGGCTATATGATTGAAGAAAATAGCAAATTTAGCCGGATCTTCTCCGGTATTCTCAATATGATGCAGATAACCTTTGGGCATATAGCTCATGTCGCCTGCTACCATATCAAATGTATCTGCAGAGCCCCCCGGAGATAGCAGGGTAATGCGGGCAGTGCCTTCAATAAGGTAGTTTAGCTCTGCAGCATTCGGATGCCAATGGGGTTCTCTTGCACCTAGTTTATTCAAGGACACGCCATAAATAGAAATTCCTTGCAAAGTCGGTAAGAGGAATTGATTGCTCATCTTTACCCAGCCGCCTTTCGTCTGAATTTGGGGATTTTCTGCATCGAGCGCCATTTTAAAGCGATTAGTAATGAATGGGATTGGCGGCTTTTCCGGTTCTTCAAGAGTTGTGATGAATACGCTTTTTGGTTCTTTAGGAAGCTTGCTAAATAAGCTCTCGTTCACACTAAAGGTCGCCGCTAATATGTGGTCAGGCATCACGGAGATACCGGCGGACAGGTCTAGATCTTCTGGAGTTTCACTATCAAAACAAATGAGAAGCTTAAACGGTTTTTCGCCTGTATTGACTATATGGTGCAAAGCTCCCATCGGAACAAAAACAATTTCCCCTGCAGTAATGGTAAATGTGTCATGTCCCGCACCAGGCGTAAAGATGGTCATTAAGGCGGATCCTTCAACACAATAACTTAATTCGTTAGCATTCGGATGCCAATGCGGTTCGCGCACTCCCTTTTGTTCTAAAACTAAATAGGATAAAGAAAGCCCATTCAATATGGGTAATTGTTGAACGGTGACATCAGTCCTGCTTCCTCCCGATCGGATTGTCTGGGGCTTTATTTTTCCAAGCGAAAATAGATGGGTAGCGGATGCCATTAGGTGTCTCCGATTTGAATTAACTCAAGGTATTAAAGATTTCTTGAATAAGTCAAGTACGGAGAAAAAAAATGCTTAAAAGCGCTTAGTGTAATGATGACAATAAGGATGTTTTCCTGTGACATCGTAGTATTTTTGATGATATTTTTCTGCCGGATAGAAAGGTCCCGCAGCCGTTACTTCGGTTGAAATATTTAAACCTCTGTCTTTCAATATCTTAATGAGTTTTTGTGCAATGGTCCGTTGGGCTTCCGATAGATAAAATACTCCTGATCTATATTGCGTCCCTATATCAGGTCCTTGCCGCATCGACTGTGTAGGATCATGCAGCTCAAAGAAATATTTGGCTATGGCCTCAAAAGAAGTTTTATCCCTATCAAAAATGACCTCAATTGCTTCTGCGTGCCCTGTTTGTCCGGTGCATACTTCTTCGTATGTGGGATTAATGGTAGTCCCTCCTATATATCCCACTGTAGTTTTCATCACCCCGGGCAGTTTTTCCATCATAGACTCCACTCCCCAAAAACAGCCGCCAGCAAAAATGGCTTTTTCATACCCTTCGGACGTAAACGCAGGAATGAAGGACATAGAAATGGAATTAACACAATGACGCGTATCTTTGTGGGTATAGCCTTCACCCATGAAAACATGACCTAGATGCGCTCCGCAATGTTTGCAAAGTATTTCTTCACGTTCTCCATCCGCATCCAAATGACGTAAGACAGCGCCGGGTAACTCATCGTCAAAACTTGGCCAGCCGCATCCCGAGGAAAATTTGTGGGAGGAAAGATACAGTGGAGTATCGCAACGTTTGCAGGTATAAATGCCTGGTTCTGAAAAAGTATTGTATTTGCCACTGCCCGGAGCTTCAGTCCCTTTTTGGGAGATAATATGCTCTTCCTGGGGGGTAAGTTTATGAAATTTCTGCATAGTGGCTCCTATTCAATCACTTTGTTTTTATTAATGGCTTCCTTTTTTTTCACTTCAAATTCATTTTTTAACAATGTTTCATTTACTGTTCCCGGAAAAACTGAAGGGAAGACGGACATTTTACTTAAGTGTGGATGAATTAAAAATTGATTAAATAAATTTCGAATAACATTCTCGCTGAGGTTGTTATTTCTTATGTCTAACTCAGTTAATGAGTTAACAAATTGCAACTTACTTATTATAGCGTTTGCCCCCTCATCCGAAATCTTGTTGTCGCTTATTTTAAGAATATTTAATGCAGGATTAAGTTTATCGGCCAGTTGTTTTATACCGCTATCGCTGATGTTATTATCTGAAATATTTAAAATTTCTAACTCCGGGAGTTGCTGCAAATTTTCTGCAAGTTTTTGAATTCCGGAATCTCCAATACCATTATTAAATAAGTGGAGCTCTTTTAATTTATTCAAATACTGCAACTGTTCTGCAAGCGCAGATACTCCAACATCTTCTAGAACATTTCCTCGTAAATTCAACGTTTCTAAGTTTGTGAGGGCCCCTATTTTCTGCGCCATTTCAATTTGATGATTTCTAAGGTCTAAACGTGCTAAAGCCAATGTCTTAAATCTTGATAAATTTCTTAGCCCTTTAACAATATCCACCGCATTCTGAGGGGCCATGCTCGTGTAAAGTGAAAGCTCTATTAAATTTGTTAGTTGTGGAATATGTTTGGCAAGAGCAGCAGCACCTTCATCACTTAAACTATCGGATATATAACTCAACACTTCTAATTCTTTCTTAGGTGATCCGAAGAGCCTCTCTACATCTTTCGGACCAAAGATAATACCGTTTAAATAGAGTGTTTTAAGGTGTTCCCTTTTACCTATCTCTTGGAGGAGGTTAGAAACTTGTGCAGCTTCATATTTATCCTGGGGAGTATTTACGTGGATATGCATAAGGCCCGGACAACATTTCAACAGTTGGACATACTGATCGCATTTCAAGTTCTCCATACCGAACGCAAGCATCTTAAATCTTACAATTCTACTTCCAAATGTTTGTAGGAATGTAAGCAGTTCATTATAAGGCAGAGGTGGAAGGGTCAACTTTCCGTCATTAATATCGCGGATGACAGCATTCATAAACGTAAGCATCTTAAATCTTACAATTCTACTTCCAAATGTTTGCAGGAATGTAAGCATTTCATTATAAGGCAGAGGTGGAAGGGCCAACTTTCCGTCATTAATATCGCGGATGACATCATTCATAGATGTGTATCCTTCTCCAAAAATCCTTTGGGCAAACCCTCTGTCATATTTTCCTGCAATGTCTGCACCCTTTAAGGAAGCCATTCTATTAACCAGGGTATGAGCTGTCTGTACATCTTTATTGGGATTTTCTTCTGAGTGTAAAGTATTTAGTGTGCGTATCAGAGCTTTCAGGCGTGGTTCTATATTACGGGCATCCACAGGGGAGTCTTTTAGAATGTCAAAAAGGTCTTCTAAAACTTCAAGTTCTGTCCCAGGCATTTCTAGGAAAGCACCCGGGTACAGTTCGGTATAAAAAGCATTCCCCAGAGATTCTGCAACAGATTTACCCTGAATAGTAAGATGCGTGAATGTCTGAATGCCACTTACAAATGCTTCTATTCTGGTTAAACATTCCTCTGCAGTACTAATTTTAGCCGCTGCATCGATTTTTTTTGAATCTTTCTGCATTTCAGGTAGGGAATGCACAAGCTCCAGTAAAAGTAGCTTTTTCTCCGAATCATTATCTGTTTTCTTATGGCTAAAGTGAATGTAAAGCTGCTTAATTAAACTCTCAGGTAGTTCCTCGGCGCGCAATATTTTGACAAGTTGCTCAGGAGGAAGTAAAATCATATTTTCAAACGTGTTAAGCTTAGGAATCTGTTCAGGAAATAGCTCAATAAATAATTTAGAATTGACTAGGGTTGACATGATGGATTCAATCGAGGGTTCTTGCTTAGGATATTTTTCTCTGAATCTATTTTCCAATTCCTTGTAAGTAATGTTATTACTACTTAGAAAGTTCAAATAATAGGGAGAAGGCAAACCTGCTACTGCCAAAGCACACAATTGTTGTTTTGAGGGCTCTAGCCCTTCAAGAAAGGGATTTAGATGAAGGTTCTTTTGTAGAGGCTGACTATGTGTTGTATTCGCTTCATCTTGTAATAGCTCAAAATCGAAATCATCTTCCTCAGAATTAATCTTTAATGCTTTTAGTATTCTATCTAGATGATGAGAGAATTTTTCCGGAACAGACCAAGTATATTGATCATAAGTTTCATATATTTTTCTCAAGGTAAGATCATTGCTTTCAGAGACGTGATGATAGATCAAGAAGGCTGGTACGCGAGATAAGGCTTTGGTAGAAGTAACCAATAATTTGCCTTTTGTCTGCTTCTCTATTTTAGCAGCTTCACGACTGACATATTGTAATGCTTCAGGATCAGGAGGGGCGTTGGGCACCCAATTTCTAAGACGTAATATCTGATATTTTTTTTCGGTTCCATCTCTTGAGGTCACTTTAACTGTAGCCCTTATAACTTCTTGGAGACTATCTTCAGCGTCAGAAGGGCGGGGAATTTTTTCATGTTTGATTTCTAAAAGTTCTATTCCATTTAATTTTTCCCCTACCTCAGAAGGAAGGAATTTATTAGGTAATTCAAATTCGCCTCGCAAGTCTACAATAACGCTGATGTTATGTACTGAAGCATCTTCAAAAAATAAAATAGATTCAATCTCATTTGTAGGTGTTGCAGCGGCAAAATATAGGCTATTGTCTAGAGTCACAGGGCGTACTCTTCCGGGAGCGAGCTGTACATTATCCTTAGATGTATTGAATAGGGTGTAGCTGATTGTTGTTGCGGGGGATTCAATTATATCCGACGTGGAAGAGGTCATAAAATAGTTATCCCAATCATCCATATGAGTAATATTGCTATTCTCTAAAAGTTGTTTAAAACTTTGATCATCCCCCTTCAATAGGCTTAACTGGATTTTTGACCAGGCATCAAGATGTTGTGGTAAAATTTCTGCCTGGGGAATTTTAGGAAAAATAGCAATAAAACGTGCCTGCAGTATGCTAGCAGGTTTAACTAAATGTTGGACGGTTTTGTGCCCTAAAAGAAAATCTTCTACATCTTTAGTTCCTGAAAATAATCCGGGATTTTGCTCCCTAACTTCTGCAATGATTCTATTCCATAAGTGAATAGCACTCCCTTCCTTACGCTGGGCTATCAACAATTTCAATTCTTGCCATTCACTTGCAGGTATGCCCAGAGTCTTTAAAAACGACTCAACCTGTTTGTCATGACGAACCAATTTTTTTTCAAGGTCGATACCCGTCGTCTGTGTCGTCACTATCGTTTGAAGATAGTCGGAGAAGTTTGTAGACATAATTTGTTCAGATTTGCTTTTGACGCTGTTATAGCTCCACATCGAGATATAGCTGATAATGCCCCTCTGATTTACAGGCAGGCTTTTAACACTCGTATTTTCGAGTATATCGTACGCTCTCTTAATGGCGGGCATATCCGTATTATTAGAATAGGAATGGATAATTGCTACAGCCACGCTATAGAGGTCATCTGAATTTAGAAATTCCTGATTACGCATGAGTTTATCAAAAGAGGTACCGTTGAGTTCCCCTGTGCGTATAGCGTTTTGAATACTTGTCGCATCAAAAGACATATCCCCTCCTTATTTAAGGGCGTTTTGATTCTGCCTTTCTTTGTTCGGGTGTCATTTGATCTAGGTGTTCCTGTGTGGTAAGGCCTATAGCTTTAGGTTCTGCAATACTGAATACCTTAGGATTAATTGAGGGTACTTCAAGGGGGCTCAAGTTTTTTAATAGTCTGTGGAAGTCTGACAACAGGGGAGCATATCTAGATTCAACAAACTTATTGATTGACTCAATGTTAAGCAGTTTCGCGTTCAGTCCTCTTCTAAGTTCACTGTGCATTAGCAAAGCATTGCTACTTACCCCTGCGATATTGCCCTCAATTTCTTCTATTACATCGGCGACATCAGAAGGCCGCTTTTCTAGTTGAAGCTTATTTTCGAAAAAACCATACAAAAAAGGATATGAAGCGCTTTCTGGATAGATTTTTTTAAATACTTTAGGTTCGATAAGACTTGACATCACACTTTGGATATCTGAAGGATGTTCCGGAAAGGTATCTTTGTATTTTTGTTCGAGTTGTGAATAGGTGATACCATGATTCAAAAGATACAGCACAGCTTGCCTGATTTTATCGGGTTCGCCTCGTGATTTTAAGACTAATCCGGCAGTATCGGCTAAGATGCTAATACAGAGGCGCTGATTTTCTTCGTCCAATCCGGATACAAAGTGGTCTATCTGACTTTCCATTATTTTCTGAAAGGTGTCGGGAAGTGTAATCTGCTGTATGACTTTAATAATCTGTACAGTTCGGCCGACAGCATTTTGGATAAGCCCTTGTCGTGTCATAAGCTTTTCATCAGCACCTGTAATAGGTACCGGTTGCTTATTCAATTCTAGAGCTTCTTTTACAGTGTTATCATAATGGGTTCCTCGGGCTGCAAAATGAGCATATTCGTTGGATGTATCTGCTAAGGAATCATTAATAGAAGGCACCTCTTTTTGAGATAGATGATGATAGATCAAAAAGGCAGAGGTTCGCTGCTTCCCTTCGCCGGAAATGACCAAAAGCTTTCCATTCGTTTGCTGCTCTAATTTTGCCGCTTCTCTACTGACATAAGTGAGTGCAGCACTATCTAAACTTTCTTGAGTATTCCAATTGTGCATGCGCAAAACTTTAAATTGTCTTTTTTTGCCTTCCGGAAGTGTGACTTCAACTGTATGTCGGGTCATATACTGGGAATTAGCTGAAGCACCGGGGATTTTTTCGTCTTCTTTGTCCAGTAGCTTTACACCATTTGCTTCTTCACCCATTCGCGAGGGAATAAGTTTATCCCAGCTTTCCAGCTCACCTTGTAGATCCACAATCACTCCCACATTGTTTTTAGCTGCAGACTGTAAAAAGTCTTGGGAGGACGAAGGGCTGCGTGGAGCTGCGGCCGCAAAATAAAAACGGTTATCTAAGGCAACAGGAAGTTGAACTCCGCGTTCCATTTTTATACTGTAAGGACACTTAGGCAAACTTGTTATAGGCACATTATGTAGAAGAATCTTAATCGAAGGATCTAAATTTGTGATGATACTTCTGAATGGGGCTACTCCTGAATTTATAGATTCGTTCAATCGAGGCAATTTAGTGTTTAATGAATTCTCAACAGCTTGATGATCACCTAGCAGTAAACCGACTTGTACGTTTGCCCAAATATTAAGAAAATTTTCTTGGTTTTGTAACGTTTCTTTTTCAGAACCAAGTACCGACACTCCCAGACCTTGATGATGCCTTACTGTAAAGAGGGAAGAAGTGTTCATTAGGGAATCTATATGCGCGTAGGCACCAAGGAGGCGTGCTTGAAGAGGATTGGTAGGATTTACAAGATGTTGTACAGTTTTATGACCTAGTAGGAAATCTTCGACATCTTTAGTCGTTTTTAGTGCTCCATTGCTTGTAGCTCTGACTTGGGCTAAAATATTATTCCAATGTTTTACACCATCCGCTTCCTTACCCTGCGCAAGATCTGACTTAAGTTCTTTCCATTCATTTTCCTCGACTCCAAAGGCCTTCAGAAATGCCTCTACCTGCCGGGCGTGCCGTACTAGTTTTTTTTCTAGATCGATGCCCGTTGTGCGTTGGGTGGTTACTGCTTCCAGATAATCGGAGAAATGAGTGGAAATAATCTCTTGAGAACGCGCTTTAGCGTTATTAAAGCCCCACATTGAAAAATAGCTGGTAATACCTGTTTGATTGATGGGCAAACTTTTGACATTTGTATTCTCTAAAATGTCATACGCCCTTTTTATTGCCGGCATGTCTTTCTTGGTTTCTTTATAGGAATTAATAACCGCCACAGCTGCAGAGTAGAGATCCGGCGAGCTCAAAAACTCATTATTTTTCATTAAATTTTCAAAATTTTCTCCATTTAAACTCCCATCTCGAATAGCGGTATTCAATAGATCGACGGAAAAATTGGGTAAAGACATAGATTTCTCCCTAGAATTCAAACTATAAATAGCAAAAGAAATGCCAAGGGAAAGAAATGCTAAATGTTAAAGAAAAATAGAGGAGAGAATAGGTGCAATGACTAAAATTGCACCTATTCAGAAATTAAGATTATCTTCCGATAAGCAGTAAAATACCTGCAACTAAAGCTAAAATTCCTAAAACTATAGGAGGAATTGCTACTCCTGTTAAAGAAATTATCCCTATTAGGATCAGGTAAATTGCTAATAGAAGAAATCCAATGTTTCCGTTAAATCTCATTTTAAACCCTCGTTGTGGTTTAATTTAAGCTTAGTGCTTTATAGTGAGAGCGTCAATATAATTATTTAATTCCGTAGAGCTGCTGATGAAAAACGAAGCATTAGAAATCCTAAAAGAAAAAATTTTTCAGCAGTTGGATTGTATAGAATTTCCCCCTGCTTCTTGGATAATCAATCCGCAAAAAAATATGGATGTAGCAGTTATTGGAGCCGGAATGGCCGGAATTTCCGCAGCTTTTGCCCTACTTAAACAGGGGATTGTAAACTTTCAAATTTTCGAGACTGCAAAGGAAGGCGAAGAGGGCCCTTGGACAACTTATGCCAGAATGAATCTTTTGCGCTCAGGCAAAGAGCTGACAGGGCCCGCCTATGACTTTCCTTTACTAACGTTTAGGGCTTGGTATGAAGCTCAATTTGGAGAAAACGGGTGGGAGAAACTCTATAAAATTCCAAGAGCACAATGGATGCAGTACTTGATTTGGTTTAGAGAAGTGTTGAATTTGCCGGTAAATAACGGTTTTCCCATACAAAAAATCGATTACGACGGGTCAAATATGCAGTTGTTTTCGAATGGAAGGGTCGCGACTGCCAGCAAGATTATTTTAGCAACAGGACGAGGCAGTGCACAAATCCCCGCTTTTATGAGTGACGTTCCCAAAAAATATTATGCTCACACGTTAGAAAGCATTGATTTTAAGTTACTTATAAATAAAAGGTTAGGGGTTGTGGGGGCTGGCGCATCCGCTTTTGACGCTGCAGCCACAGCCTTAGAAGCAGGCGCTGCATCCGCAACTATCGTCATACGCCATGAAGATATCCCCAGAGTTAACAAAAGTGCCTCATTAATCTACCCTGGATTTCTGGAAGGTTACTATTACCTGACAGATAAACAAAAAATAGAATTCATGCGTGAGATCCGCAGCGATGGCACTCCGCCTCCGCATGAAGCAATAGAGCGAATTTCAAAACAGCCTCACTTTCATTTTGAGAGGGGAGCAGAAGTGGAAGCTGTACAGGTGAAAGACGAAAAAATTCAGTTAGAGACTGCCAAGGGGACTAAAAGCTTCGATTATCTTATTCTTGCAACAGGATTTATCAACGTTGTTCCATCACAGCCATTATTAACGCCATTTGTTGATGATTTCTTTTCGTGGAAGGATAAGGAGCCCACCTCAAATCCTAAGTTTAATGGCGCCCCTTACTTAGGTCCCCATTTTCAATTGATTCCTAAGACAAATAGCAATCGAGAGTTTCTTAAGAACATTTATTGTTTCAACCATAGCGCAGCTCTAAGCCACGGGATAATCAGCAGCGACATACCGGGTATAGGAATTGGCGCCCATAGATTAGCTCGAGGGATAGTGATAGACTTTTTCACGCAGAATAGCACAGCCTACTTTCAGCAATTGCGCCAATTTAAAACCTTGGAACTGCCTTATGAGTTAATATAGAAATCAAATGGAATTTCAAAAGAGTCTAATGACCTAGTAAGCCAAGACTTTTTCCATATACTCTTTGACAAGAGGCGATTTAGGATGGTTGAATAAGCTGTCAGGGGTGCCATGTTCAATAATTTGCCCTTCTGCAATAAACAAAACCCAGTCAGCTACCTTCCGAGCAAACTGTAGATGATGCGTCACTAAGACGAAATCTTTTTCATCTTTCTTTAATTCCATAATAAGGTCCAAGACCTCTGCTGTCATCAGCGGATCCAAAGCGGATGTAGGCTCATCGAGCATGAGCATTTTAGGTTGTATGGAAACAGCCCGGATCAACGCAATTCTTTGGACTTGCCCTCCTGATAGGGCATACGGTTTCTTATGCGCATGTTTTTCCAACCCAAAGCGTCGCAATAGCTCTAAGCTTCTAGCGATAGCCTCTTCTTTACTTAGGCCGTGGACTCTATGTAAAGGCAAAACAATGTTTTCTAACGCTGTCAGGTGGGGGAAAAGATTCCATGACTGGAACACGATGCCTAAGCTGCTCCGATATTTTCTGAGAGCTTCTTCCTCATACACAATAGGTTGGTCATTGATGGTCATCGTTCCGCTATTTGGATATTCCAAGCCCGCTAAAAGACGAAGTAATGTGGACTTACCGCTGCCTGAAGGGCCGATAAATAGGAGCGATTGACAGTCAGGCAGAACCAGATCCATCGATGAAATGGCCTTCTGAGGGCCAAAAGTCTTTGTTAACTTAGAGATTTCAAGTTTCATAATGGAATCTATTTTCAAGCTTTTTACTTAACAGCGATATGGGCAGCGTCAATATTAAATATCCTAAAGCAAGCGGGAAAAAGCTTTCTAAAGTACTATAAGTAGCACTGTTGACCTGCTGGGCGCTGTTGGTCAACTCATTAATGCCGATGATAGACAAAAGAGAAGAATCTTTGATGATAGAGGCAAATTGCCCTGCTAGGGGGGGCGTGACTTGCCTAATGGCTTGGGGAAAAATTACAAAGCGGTAGCTTTGAAATGTCGTCAGTCCGATAGCATGCGCAGATTCAAGCTGGGTTGCGCTCACGTTCTCAATCCCTGTGCGGATCATTTCGGCAATATAGGCCGCATGGAAAATAGAAAGGATGATAATGCCTGCAATAAAACGGTTCTCTAAGCCGACTTGATGTGCTACTACGTAATAGAAAAATAGTATCTGCACTAGCAGAGGCGTCCCACGGATTAGCTCCACAAAAAATCTAGAAAGGAAAACAGCTAAAGGAATGCCGGAGCGTCTAAGTAAAGCTGTAAATATCCCAATAGCCAGGCTAAGACCTAAACTACAAACTGAGATATAGACTGTATTTTTCCATCCGTTCCAGAAAACTTTTCGATATGCCCACACCTCGCTCCATTGGAGATTCCCCAAGGATAGAAGAAGAAATAACGTGAAGCTTACGAGTGCTACACCTAAGAAAATTTGAATGGCTACTAAAAACTTATTCATTATTCAAAATATAAATGGGATTTCTAATTCTTTAAAGGCACTTAATTCTTTGGAGAGATATTTTTTTGCCAGTTTGTTAAATCTATCTTTTTTGTGATACTCTTCAATGAAAGAATTGACTTCAGAGAGTAATTCGGGATTGTCTTTGGCAATGCCAATACCCCAATATTCATTTTGAAAAGATTTTAAGTTCACACGAGTAGTAGAGAGATTGCGCTGCCAATTTCTATAAATGGATAGCTGATCATAGATAAAAACATCAGCTTTTCCCTGGACAACTTCTAAAACACACATCGATTCTTTATCTAATATGCGGATTCTTGCTAGGGGAAGGTTTTTGGCTGCATAGACTTCACCACTTGTACCGGATTTAACAACAACTTTCATCCCTTCTTTATTTACATCTTCAATCCCATGGACAGTGGAGTCCTCGCTAATTAATAGGCTCAATCCAATAGTGGCATAGGGCATGGAAAAATTGATGGAGCGTTTTCTTCCGGGTGTGATCGTCATAGAAGAAATGATTGCATCAATTTTCTCCGTTTTCAATGACGGAACTAACCCTATGAAGGGGATATTCTCAATTACAGTTTTCCGATGGAGATATTTACCTAAGTCTTTGGCAATATCTACGCTGATACCGCAAGGCAATCCATCAGGACATATAGTTTCGAAAGGGGGATAGGCTAGCTCCATGCCAACCTTTAAAGCCTTTTCCTTACAGGTCAAAGCCAAGGGCAGTAAAAGAAAAAGTAGAATAAATCGGATCATCTCCTTAACGTAACTCTTTTTCCGTAAAGGATGCAACAAAATGATTAGGTGTATAGAGTAGAGATAATTCGCAGTGGAAAAAATATCATGGAAGCTATTCAAGATCATCAAGCAATTACCGAGTGGCTGCTCAGCTATGGAAGTATAGCCATATTTTTTCTACTAGTCCTAGGAATTATCGCATTGCCTGTTCCCGAAGACACATTGATGATTCTTACCGGCATCTTGATTGCTAAAGGATCGCTTGAACCTAAAGAAACTCTGCTCGCCGCGTACGCAGGCAGTATGTGCGGAATTACCACAAGTTACTTCATCGGTCGATCGGCAGGCATGTATTTTATTAACAGATTTGGCAGCTGGGTGGGCTTGACTCCAGCTAAAGTTGAAATCGCCCACTCCTGGTTTCAAAAATTTGGCAAATGGACCCTTGTTGTAGGGTATTTTATTGCAGGTGTGCGCCATTTTACAGGCTTTTTTGCCGGCATGACGTATCTTGATTTCAGGCAGTTTGCATTATTCGCCTACACAGGGGCTTTCATCTGGGTCAGCACTTTTGTTGCTCTAGGGTATTTCTTCGGACATTATGTCTTTGAACTTGTGGAAGATATTACTTTTGGCCCCGATCTCATTATGACGACGATAATTGTACTCATATTCATTGGCCTTAGCATCTTCTTTCATCGGAAAAATGGGAATGGGGATATCGAAAAGTAAATTTACTTAGGACCTAATACACTCATACTATCTACACTGTCTTTCAATTGGGCCAGCATGTTCTCCATCGCGTGGATATTATCCTCGCCCAAAGCTTCTCGAACATTTTCTTTTTTCAAAAGGAGCGTCATGGTCGTATGTACATCGCGATAACGTGCAGAGAGAAAACTATCGGTTTTCTCACCTTTCTCAAGCTGTCCTTTCATCTTTTCCGTCTCATTTCCACAATCGCTTAAAGTTGTCTGCAATAACCCCGTCATGTAGTTTGAAAACTCCTGTTTATCTACTTTTCCGGCATATCCTGAATTTTCATCCATCTGATATAGCATAGCGGTGTACTCGCTAATATTTCCGCTATTAATGCCATTGGATGCGGGCCATTTTGCTACGTCGGGAGTAAAACTATCCCTGAATTCCTTAATATTGCTTTCGCGAACTTTAGATTCTTCCAGGAGCTTACCGTCTTTTGCTATTTCACCTTCGCTCTCGGCATTTGGAAATTCTTGATTTAAACTTATCTGCTCATTCAATCTTTTTTGTATCTTTTGCTCTTCTTTTATCGCTCCGTCGAAACGTTCAGGAGAGTAAATTTTTCCTGCGGCTAGTTCTTTGGGGATATTATCAAAATTAGTGACGGCATTTCCGATAGGCCTTTCGACCGGGTAATTATAAATCGTTACCCCTTGCTGCTTTAATAGTTCGTTCAAGCTATCAGATACCGTTGAACTTTCTATTTCGGGGGTTCTGATTAACGCTCTAATATGTGAATGATCAAGATGATCTTTCAATCCAATAGTCAAATTTTGGAGCTGATCATTGAATTTTAGTGCTGTTTTACCAATGTTATTCAGCTTTTCACCCTGCTCTTTTGTTAGGTTAACATTGCCTAAAGCCACTCCATTAGTGATGTTGCGTAGGATGAAATTGCTAAAACGGGCCATCTTATCGGCAAGCTGAACATATTGAGTAATCTTGGTTTTCAGCTCTGGAGTAAGTTTGCCACTACTCTTCTCCAGATCGGTCTGAATTTCTTTTAATTTTTGTTCTAAAAGTGAAATATTTTGTTTAACTTTCGTTTCAAATCCTTCTTCAGTCACTAAATCAGCTACTTTAGTAAAAACTTCACCTTCTGCAGGACCGTTTACAGCCTTGTCTATGATGTGGGTGAGATAGAGGGTTATCTCTCCAAAAGGCAGATTTTTATAAGAATTGGGAGCAAGTTCAGCATGTTTAGGTACATTGGCTAGTTTTTCGCCTATAGGTGCTGTAGTAGATAAGGTATGTTGGTTAAGTTGTGTAACAGTTGCGCGGGTTCTGCCACTCAAAGGGGAGGGACGAACCTCAGGTTTTGAAAAAATATTGTGAGTAATATCTATAAGCTTTAAACCAATTCTACTTGTACCGTTAGAAATTTTTTTTAAACCGTGACCAACATAATTGGAAATAGTTTTAGCAGTAGAAACATTTTGAGGAGTTTCCGGCTTGGTAGTCGGCGGAGTGGAATTTACACTAAACTGTGACATAATATAATTCTTTTTTAATTACGGGTCACAATTTAATTAAATAACTATTAGTGTATTAAGTCAATCACCTTTCTTTTTAATGTATATTGTTTTGCTTACCACTGCAATTAGTTCGTTATTTAAATCCAATATTTTAATATCTTTGTTAAATAAAGTTTTTCCGAATTCTGACACTTCCTTTTTTACCATCTCTAAATCAGCTTCCTCCAGTACAAAATTAGCTTTAACATCCGTTCTTCCGGGTTTAATAAACTTGATCGTCGCAGTCTTATCCCACACTATGTATTCCGGGCCAAGATTCTCTAGAAGCATGATCATATAAAAAGGATCTGCTAGTGAATAAAGTAATCCTCCATACTGTGTTCCCACAAAGTTGGCATTCCACCATCTTAACTTCAGCTTTACCCGAATCTCCCTGAAGTCCGGTGACATATGCATTATCTTTATTCCGGAAAACAAAAAGGGAGGCCACATGTTCCAAAATCGAATGAATTTTCTTTTAATCTTCATCGCTTTCATAATTACAACCTAAAAAAGGGGTCTGCAGTATGCTTAACATCTGGATCAAACCACCACTTATGATAGGCTTCCCGGCATAACTGATGCTTACCATTATGCCACGAGTGGATGCTAGAGCCAAAATCCACATTATAAAGGAAGACAGGAATAGAATAAGTCTTGCCAGCATTATAAATCAGCTCGTCTGAAACAGCTCTTGGACGAACGGTATAGTCTAATTTATATCTGTCCCCATGCACATGCAGTTTCATAAGCTTTTCTGCATAATGTCGTGTGATGACGTAGCAAACTGTTCCATAATCTTTCTCAAATCGGGCGTGGATATTCATTGTGAAGTTGTCAGGATTGGTAATGACCAGCTGGACCACATCCCAATCATAGGGCAAGTGATCCATCAACTCTTTCCAAGTAAAGGGCCATACCTCCACCGTGGACATATCGAGATCGTCCTCGCAAATAATGGCGTAAGAAGTTTTTGAGGTCATCAACCAATGATGAATAGCTTTTAGATGCGAGATAGTGCAAGCCATCTCTTTCATTAAAACATTGCGAGGGTAGTCCCCATCTAGATAACTTCTCAACCCACTTCTTAACCCGTCCAGTGCCTCGATCCGTGTATAATTTTCCACACCCCATTGAGCGAATTGCTCTTCCATGTAAGCCTTGCGCTCCGGACTACGCTCCAAATTGATATAATAGATCGGTTCAAAATGCTTAAGCTTACGGTTCGTCATTACTCAATGGGGGGGGGCTATCTGTTTAAAAATATATCTTATATTTACCCACCTCTTTAAAACCTAACTTTTTGTAAAGGGAGCCTGATGGGGCAGAGGAGCGCAAGAAGACATATTTACAGCCGTATTTTTTTGCGATTCGCAAAATGTACAGTACTATAATAAATCCAATTCTGAAAGTTGGCGAAGATTCTCCAAAAATTCTTTTTTAGTACAGCAACCCAGCTTATTTTTTGCATTATTAAGATAGGACTCTACGGTACGTGGAGAAAGTAATAGTTTCTCTCCACTTTCTCGTGCAGTCAAGCTTTGGAGTAATAATCTAGCGCAAGCCTTTTCCTGGGCTGTAAGCTGTTTGAAAGAACGGATATGGTGATCCATTTTCAATGCTCGCAAGAAGCGCTCTTGTTGTTTTAAATGGATTTTAGGGGCTATTTGTTCAGAGTTAAAGTAATCTTCCTTTTTCTCTACAGACAGTAATAACCCTTCCAGGGATTGCTTATATAATAAATGATGCAGCTCTGCTTTAAAATGTTCAGCAAATGATTTTAACAATGGCTGGTGGTTGAGATAGAGCAAGGAAAGATTGCATTTTGCCCGCTCTCCGGCAAAACCGAAAAATTCGACATATTCCGGTGATTTTTCAATTAAAAGCAGACCCTCATCGCAGTTCAGGTACTCTTTACCTGCACGAAGTACTTTTTTTCGATATTCCAAGCTTCCATGCGTGCAAACCAAGCACGCCCCGGAAGAATAGACATCAGGGTGTCTCATATAAGGGTCGTTTAGATAAATCCGCTCTGAAACATAGTGCTCAGCCCAATCCGGACGGTCAAGAAGAACAGTGTATTTTCCCTTATTGTCGATGCGGTGGTAAGTAAAATAAGTAATTTCAAAAATGTCTTTTAAGGGCTGAGTGACCCTCTTGATCTGGTTTGAATGTTTGATCAAGTAACCTTGTACAATTTCTTTCCAGCTAAGCATAAGCTAACTTCCTAAAATGGATGATTAAACATGTGTAATGGAAGTATTATTGTCCTAGATAAAGTAAAAACGCAAATTGGCTTACAGCATGCCCTTTCTTCTCACATAGGTATAAACACACTCTGCCGCTCTGATTTTGTCCTACGGGGGTCAAATCTTATCGTTTGTTTTCTAGATTAAATTGTAGACCTTCTAAGCTAGCAAGCCTTTTATTTATCTCTTCTTTATTTATGGGAGGGAGATTATTGTTTCCGATATCAAGTTTTTTAAGACCAACTAACTTTGGTAGATTGTCCACAATCTTCATAGCACTAATTTTTACCATGTATACGTTATCTGTAAGTTGCAAGTTTTCGACCTTTCTTAGGTAGTCAAAATTATCTACTAAGGCATCTATGCCATGCGGTCCAATAGGGTTGTTACTAAGATCTAAGGTGATCAATTCCCATTTTTTAAATTTCTCTGCTATTTCCACAGTCTCCTTATTACTTATGTTACAGTTATTTACCCTTAAGGAGATCAAATAGGGACAGAGAGTAAGAAGCTTTACGACATCTTCTCCACTAATATTCTCAAGATGCATCTTTGTGATTTCCTTACCCTTCGCTTGCACAAAATTAAATAATTTCTCACCTTTAAGGTAATCTGTTAAGCAAATATCCTTATTGTTGACCAAAGAAAGCATAAAGTTATCGTCACCCTCCCATCTACTAACGAGGGAGTTGAGATAAGTAGCCTCTGGATGCTCATGAACAAACTTTCTTAATAGATCAAACTGCTCTTTGGAGGGCTGCGTTTCTCCGGCAAGTGCGAAGACTTTATTAGCCTGAACTAACTCATTGCGGTGGCTGCTATTTATTAAATTGTTGCCTAATGCGTCTTGTAGAGACACTCCATAGCGATGAAATAAATCCTGTTCCCTTGCTAAGGATTCATAAATACCGGGTAGAATACTCCATACATTGTCTGGTTCCTTTTCAACTTGTTGACATAAAGCTGAAATTTCTTTGTGACACGCTACCGCCGTTGGAAGCATAGCTACAATAATAGCATTATCTTTTGGAATATCATATTTAGGGGACCCTTTTACTTGAAAAGTATCTATCAAGCTGTTCATCTTATTTTCATCAATATCCCTAATTCTTACCAAGTCGAAGACTATAGGTGGATCCATTCCCTCCAAAACATCTAAAGTTAACAGCTCTTCAGGCACATACTCCAAGGCATTAGCACCCAGTTTATTGAAACTATTTGAATTAATAACTTGGGACCACTGCTCAGCGCTTAAATTTTTTCTAACTTCATCCGGTAAAAGGGAAACTAGGGCAGTGTTATTTAGAAATGGAAGCTTAGGGCCTAGATCTAGGGGGAGTAAGTGGATGTTTTCGAGTCTGAATGTTTTAAATAATTCAGGCGTGTGCACTAGCTCCTTCTCTTCAGCACTTAGCTGAGAATATACACTAAAGTCCTCCTGTATTTTTTTTATGAGTTCATTTCTGAAATTCTGAACTGCCCAAAGGGGAATCCGGTTCCCCGCAGTTTTAAGGAATTCTTGTATCACATCCTTCACTCCATAAGAACGTCCCTCATGTTTAAGCTTTGCACTTATATACGAATATAAGATGTTTTCATCTTCTTTATAGTCTGGGAAGCACACTAAGAATTCAGGTTTGTTTATGAGGGCTAATAACGATTCCGGATCCTTGGAGTGGATTGATAATTGAGTGGAAGCAATCTGGGCAAATTTTTCAAATGAGATGCCTTCTTGCATAAGGTATTGCAGCCTTTTAAATGATTCAGCAGAGGCTTTATTACAAAATAAATATAAATTATTCTCTATGCGTATATTTTCGGGAGCCTTATCTCCAATGAAATTTTTTATCTTTTCCTCTAAAATATTTTGAAAATTAGGATCAAATTTAGCTATTTGAGCAGATATGTTAGTAGCGATAAAGGATACCCTACTACTAGATCCGATATAAGAAGAGGCTTTTGCCTCTTTTCCTATAACTAAATGCATATGACTTGGAAGTACACCCTTAGAATAAGCGTGCTTTCCATATTCATCTGAGGAGATTTCTCCTGTTTTATTATAATGATGATACAAAATAAATTCAGGGGTGCGTTTATTGTCATTGGTACTTACCACAGCTACTTTTCCGGAGTGGTCTTTTTCCCATTGGACAACATACTGGCTTAGATGCCGAAAGGCATCTAAATTTGGAGGAGCATCTAAAGAACCATTCCAATTTCTAAGCCTAAAAACGGTATAAGTTTTTGCAGGCTTTCCACTTGAGTTAACTTCAATCACCGCTTTAGTGAAATATTGCATGTCTTCAGGCAACGCAGGGATATTCTCATCTTCAGAACTGAGCAGTTTTATCTTCATATGAGGAGAAATTTCCCTTTCTTCACCAACAAGGGATGGAATAAATGACTTTTCTTCCTCCAAGGCGTTTCTTAAATCTACGATCAAAGAGGTATTCTGCTTACTCAACTCTTTGAAGAACTGTTCTTGATGTGCGGGAGCCGGTGTTTTTGCTGCTAAATAGATGTTTTTACCTAAAGGAACAGGGATAATTTCTCCTGGATTGGATCCATTTATATTCCTCTTGCCGTAGCTACCTCGAACAGTGCTAGAGAAATTTACAGCCTCATTTCTCAGCAATTCAGGATTATTCTGAACATATGCGATCTGTAACCCTGCAAACTGATCTTTCAAAGCCGGTGCAGTAGCTTTTTCTTCCATTTCAAAATAATAGGCTTGAAATGTTGCCTGTTCATTTGAGCTAGGCCGGTTATTTAAGATATATTCCGTAGGGTTTAGCAGGAATACTTCAACTGCGTGGGTACTCCGAATAGAAGTAATATCTCGAACTGTGGCTAAAATGTTATTCCAGAGTTTAATGGCGTCATTTTCTCTATCTTGTGCTAAGGCCATTTTTAGATCTTCCCAATCACCTTTATCTAAACCTAAGGCCTTCAAAGTATGCTCTATCGGTCCTATATGTCTGGATAGCTTCTTCTCAAGGTTCACATCTTTTGCAGGGGTCTGGGAACGAGCTTCTACAAACGCTGCAAAATCTTGTTTAAATATATTTTCGCATGTTTGAAGTGCATTATGGTAGGTACCTGTATAAAGAAAACTGAAAAAGCTGCTGGAATTAATGGGTAGACTGGTCACTTCATTGCAATGCAAAACTTCATAGGCTCTCACTACAGTTCTAATGTCTGAAGCATCTTTATGATTATTTATGGCGGCGAGGGCTGCGGGATATAAATCAGGATTACTTAAAAAATCCTTGTCTTTCATAAGCTCATCGAAATTTTTCGTTCCTTTACCGATGATTTCAACCTCTCCATTTTGAAATAGGTGAGATAAACTTTGCGGCGATAAGTTTAATCCTGGAGACATAGGAACCCCCATCATTTGATGGCGCTTTTAGACTCGATATTTAATGCCTTGGAATACTTTAACAAGGTAGAATGGGCAAAATTTACGTCTTTAGAAAGCAAATAAAACAGATCGTTTTGCCTGCGTTGATGAATAGACTCGAGAAGATCTCTTATACGTGCTATTTCACTTGCAGTAGGAGCAATAGGGGCTGTTAAAGCAAGGGGTAATATGTCCTCGATCTGCTCGATCTCGTTCAGGGGAATCCCCTTGACTGAATCCGCTTTAATGGTATCTGTAAAAAGAGAGTATCGGGTGAATAATTCTAGTTTGATATTATCGATTTTAACCCGATTGTATTCGTCTACTCCCTCTAAAAACAATTCTACCATTTTGAAGAATGCGGAATGGATATTATTACAGTCAGAAAGAACATTTTGGTATTCTTGGGAGATTTTTGCCGTAATTGCACGCATTTCAGGCAAACAATGCACTAAAGCAGCGATTTGGCGTGGGCGGAATTGTGAATCTTTGGTGTTATTGGTAACAAGGTATTTTATCAACTCAGTCAAAACATCCTTACGTAAGGGAGAAATTCTTGCTAGTTCTATCACTTGTTGGGGGCGAAGCTTTTTTATGAAATCCGTAGTCAAAGACTCTTTGGAGAGATTGCGTGTGATAGAAAAGTATTTAGGTTCGAATTTATCATTCATAAGTACCACAATATTGTTTTCTTAAAGTAATGCAAATTGAATGCCATTACAAAATTTCATTAAGCAAATAGTGGTAGTAATTAACTTTACTTTTCACAATTTCATACCTGATGGGCTAATCTCTTCTTTTCAAATAAATAATTGATTGTATATGAGTTTATAGTGATATCTAACTATCAACTCATTGGAGTTCCAAAAATGAAATATGTCTACGAATTTATAGGCACCTTCTTTCTAGTCCTTACCGTAGGACTAGCTGTGCTTGCCGGCCCTGCTACAGCTCTTTTTGCCCCCCTCGCCATAGGATCAGTCTTGGCCGTTATGGTTTATGCCGGTGGTCATATTTCTGGAGGTCACTATAACCCAGCTGTCTCTTTTGCAGTATATCTTCGCGGTAAACTTTCTCACGTCGACCTAGTTTACTATTGGATAGCCCAGTTATTAGCAGCAGTTGTTGCAGCCTATCTAGCTATCTATCTTACAGGAAATAAATTTGCAGCTACGCTCGACTTGGATGTTGTAAGATCTCTAATTGTAGAGTTCCTATTTACTTTCGCTCTCTGCTTTGTCGTCCTCAACGTAGCAACAGCAAAAGCTACTACAGGCAATTCTTATTTTGGTTTTGCCATTGGCTTTATCGTATTAGTGGGTGCTTATACTGTCGGTGCAATCTCCAGCGGTGCATTCAACCCTGCAGTTGCTTTAGGTGCTGTTATCTTGAAAGCTGTTTCCTGGAAAAGCTTATGGGTCTACATCCTAGGCAACCTAGCCGGCGGAGCTGCTGCAGCCTTTACATTTAAAGCTGCTCATCCTAACGAATAATCATTCAAAGCAAGGGGTTGAAAAATCCCTTGCTTTTCTCCATCACTTAATCTTCTTCAATATTTTTGCCATATCAATTCCTGGACCTAGCACCGGCTTGAATATATCCCCGACTTTCTTCAGTCTTTTCATGATCGTTTTGAGATTAAAATTTAGCGGATCTAGATCATAATTCACCTCATCCCACTCAAGCGGAGTGGAGACTCCTGCTCCCGGACGGGGCCTAACCGAATAAGGAGCCACAACTGTCTGAGCAGACCTGTTTTGTAGATAATCTAAATAAACTTTTTTAGGTCTATTTTTGGGGCTTCTCTCCAATGAGGTCGTTTTAGGCAAAGCATCATTAACATGCGTGACAATGAGATGGGCAAATTGCTTTGACTGTTCAAAGCTATATTTAGCATTTAAAGGGATATATATATGCAAACCTCTTCCACCGGATGTTTTACAGTAATGCTTAACCCCTAAATCATCTAATAAGGCATGAGCCGTCAATGCGGCATCTATCAAATGCTGCCACTCAATTGCCTGCGGATCAAGGTCAATAACACAATAATCCGGTGAATCAAGGCTTTTCACACGTGATATAAAGGGATGGATGTCAATACTTCCTAAATTAACAGCGAATAGTAAGCTCTTCACATCATCAATTAATAAATAGTGGATGTCTTTTTCCTCATGCGCAACTGCAATGGTCTTTATCCCTTTAGGTAAGCCGGTCAAGAGATCTTTTTGATAAAAACTTTGACCTGTGATCCCATTAGGAAAACGATGCAAAACAATAGGCCGATCTTTGAGATAAGGTAGAATGAACGGAGCCGCCTCTTCATAGTAATGGATCAAATCGCCTTTGGTATATTTCTCCTCCGGCCAGTAGATTTTGTCCAAATGTGTAAAGCCCCCTTCCGAACTTGCTGCTGCCGTTTCAGGCTTAGTGATATCTGCTGTTTCTATCGGAACTTCTTTAACCACTTTCTTCGCATCCTTGTCTTTTCTTAACCCCTGGAAAATGGGCTGCCGCATAATATTGTCCTCCGTCTACTCTGCAAAAGATACTTCGCAAATAAGTCTGGGTTTTACCCACGTCACTTTTTCATTAGGCTTAGGTCTAACTATAAAAGGGCATTCACTCTGCTCCAGCGGCTTTAACTGTTCATAAATATCTTTCAGAAGGCTAGCTGTAAACCCACCCCCCACATGTCCTGCATACCTTAACTTATCGTTTTCATAGAATCCTACCAATAAAGCGCCTAAAAGTTGACGCCCTCCACGTGGAGCTGTAAACCCTCCAATAACCAATTCCTGCCTATGAGAGCTTTTGATTTTGAGCCATTCTTTACTTCTTCGTGAATGATATAAACTCTGAATACGCTTGGCCATAATGCCTTCCAATCCATTTTTCAACGCCGCCTTGAAAAATGCAGTACCCTGGGTAAGTATATGGTCGCTATAACGTAGTAGAGGGGATTTGATAGGATCTAATAACTTTTTCAAGAGGGACTTACGGTCGACCAACGGCATATCTCTTAAGTCCATGCCATCCTTAAACATAATGTCGAAAATATAATAGACAATATTGCCTTTCCCGGTTTTTTGGTAATTTTGCATCAGTTGGAATCTAGATTTACCTTTATCATCGAGCACCACCAATTCCCCATCTAAAATGCATTCAGCGGGAATTTCTTTCAAAGCTTCTACAATGCTTTTAAAACGGGAATTGAAATCAAGATCGTTCCGTGAGAGCAGTTGAATAGTATTCTTTTGCAGATAAGCTACAGCCCGATATCCATCCCACTTAATTTCGAACAGCCAGTCTTCATTATCGAAGGGGGCCGTTGCAAGTGTAGCTAGCATAGGAGAAATAGAGTGGGGAAAAGGGCTTTTTTTCCCTTTTGAAACTACATTGTCAGAGACTTTTTTTTTAGGCGCTTTCTTTTCTTCATCTTTTTTTATGAGCAGCCACTGATCTTTAGCCTCTGCATTCTGAAGTCTAATTAAAGCAAAAGTTCCTTGGAGCTGTTCACCATCCAATGTGAAATCGATATGCCCTTTAGCCATTCCTGTGGAGATTTTTTTCTCCTCTTCGTGCTTTGATTTGCAATCAGGAACAGTGTAAGTTCCTTTATCCCATATTTCGACAGTTCCGGCTCCATAGTTTCCTTTAGGGATAGTACCTTCAAAATATTGGTAGTCTAATGGGTGGTCTTCCACGTGAATAGCAAGCCTTTTCACCGAGGGATCCATGGAAGGTTCCTTAGGAACTGCCCAGCTAAGTAAAACACCTTTAAACTCTAGCCTAAAATCAAAGTGCAAATGCCTAGCATCATGCCGCTGTACCACAAAACGTAGTGCTCCCGACGTTTTTTTTACTTTTCCGGCCGGTTCCTTGCTTTCTTCTAACAGCCTCTTGGCTTTATAATTAATTAAGCTCATGCAGACTTTTTCCCAGACTTAGGTGCAGGTTTCTTTTTTGTCCCTTCAAGGCTGGCCTGCAATAAAGCCATAATGTCATGCACTTTTGTTTTTTTAGGTTCCCCTGATTTAGGTTGGATTGTCTTACCTTTAGCTTTTTTTTCAATGACCTCTTTAAGCTCTTCAGTGTAGGTATCTTTATAATCTTCCGGCACAAATGGAACTGTCAGTTGTTCAATAAACTTTATAGCCATCTCTAATTGCTTATTCTCAGATTTTACCGTCGGAATTTTTAAGTCTTCTGGCTGAACTAATTCATCACAGTACCGCATCTCTATCAGTAACAACATATTGTCATGTACTTTCACAGCGGCTAAATGTTCGTGATTTCTTATCACATACCTTGCTAAAGCAACTTTCTTAGACTTTTTCATGGCGTCCCTCAGCAGCGAATAAGCATTACCCGCCTCTTTATCAGGCTCTAAAAAGTAAGGTTTAACAAAATAAATAGGATCTATTTCTTCTTCGTCTATAAAATTGACAATTTCAATGGACTTACTTTTTTTCACATCGACTTTCTCGAAATCTTTATCGTCTAAAATGACAAAATCACCCTTCTGATATTCGTATCCTTTGACAATCTCATCCCAAGGCACTTCTTTTTCTTCATTTTTACAAATGCGGGCATACCTTATCTGCGATAGATCTTTTTTATGCAGCAAGACAAACTTCAGCTCTCTCTCTCTGCTAGCCGTGTACATGCGTACAGGAATATTAACCAAGCCAAAGCTTAATGAACCTTTCCAAACCGTATGCATCTTCTCACTCTTTAAATTTATTTAAGAGGCACTATTTCGAGAGAAAAGCAATCATCGCAGGTAAAATACAGATACGTCTATTAGCTAAGATTAGCTAAGCTCATTCTTAGCTCTAACGTAAAACTCACATTTTTCTGTACGATCATCTTTAGATTTTTTTTTGACAATAATAATCTAATTTATTAATTCATAAATATAACCCGAGATTAAGAAATTATCACGGGAATAAACCCCTAATTTCAGGAGGGATTATGCCGCTAAAAAAAGGCTCCAGCAAAGAAACAATCAGTGAAAATATACGCACTGAAGTACATCATGGTAAACCACAAAAACAAGCCGTGGCTATAGCTTTGAATCAAGCAAGAAAATCCGGAACGAAAATACAAAAGAAAGGGAAGAAATCCTAAGAAGAGTTCAAGATTGACAGCAACTTCCCGGAGGGAAGTTGCTGTCAGGCAAATTAATGCCAGACGTGGTCAGTCAGAATGATGCCATTACGTCTTACAGGCTGGATCACAAGCCAGTCAACACAACTTTCTTCCACTGAGCAAGGGCAGAATTGGTAAAGGGGGATTGACACTTCAATCATACCTTGCACTCTTGTAGAGTTAACATCGTCGTGGCTAACACGAACTTGTAATGAAACCATTGAGTTCCAGTTTAATTCAACACGTCCAAAACCACCCCAGAAGTTTTCTATTCTGGAACGAGTGTAGTAATAAGGACCTGCTGCAGCATATAAATCAAAGTCAGCATAGCTGAAAAGCTTTTTGCCGAACTCAGCGTCAAATCCAGAATATGCATATTCAAGTAAACGCTCAGAAGCAAAGGTGCTGCCGTTAGCAACAAGGCGTGTACGATTGGAGTTATGTCTATTGTTGTCGAAGACCCAATATGTATTCAATCTCATATCATAGTTTGGATCTAGGTACTCAAGGCCTACGCCCCACTGATTAAAGCTATGCTTAGTGTTGCCTCGGCGGTAATCATAGTAGGTGTTGATGCCTACAGCAGCATCACACATGCAGAGTTTATGTCTGACACCAAAACCGATATTGGCAGCATACTTACCATTATTAAAAATGTAATTACGCACATCGATGAATGGATGTTCAAAAATTGTATTTCTTATCGGAGAGAAAACTGCTATTTCGGTGTAATCTTCGTCGATACTGATGTAATCACCCGTTGCATATCCGACCTCTAGTCGTGCTTCTTCAGTCGAATAATAATAATTATCCAACCATGAATTATTAGCCGAAAGACCTGATGTTATAGATAATGCTAATAAAAAGTAGATGAAATGTTTATACATAATTTTGATTCCTTCGGTGAAATTTTTAATAAATAATAAATATGGGTATTTTAATCAATAGTAGCTCATAAGGAAAAGTAGATATAATAGGACTTAGCTTTAAGCTTCGTACTACTAACCTTCTTCCTTGCTTTCACCGTTTTAGGCATCCCTCTAGGAATCTATGGAATCGCTCATTAAAAATCAAAGCCTAAAGTAACATAGGGGCCGCCAAAACCAAAGTCGCTAATCGATTTACCTATCGACTGGACTGTTACAGACCCTAGCTCAGGAGCTGTTGCAACAGTTAAAGGCTTGATGCTTTCAAGCGCATTTAAATAAATGCCCGCTTTGTAGCCTGCCTCAATTCTTACAACACAGTCGCAATAGCTGTAGGCATAGTTGATGCCCACCTTAGCCTCACCGCCAAAAACGGTTTGGGTAGTAGAGTCAGGCCGTATGTATTGACGAGTTTCAGGCTCGAAACCTACTTCTGCGCCTACAATAGAGGTGTCTTTCAAAGATAAATGCCGTTGCCGATTACCCATCAAGCAAGCTCCTGAAATTTCACCGATAAGCCCCAGGCCATCGCAGAAATGATAGATCATATTAAGTCCTAAGATAGGACCTCCGCCGACAAATTTACACTTCTGATACATCGATAATTTGATGTTCTCAGGATGATTACCAAACTTTGTCTGCAGTTTCTGGTTTAATAGTGCAAAATCCACCCCTGCAAAGACGCGCAGGCTAAAGGAAGAACCCGCATCGATATATTGTCCTGCAGTCAGGTGTATACGGTCGAAATGGTTCCATAATGTGCTTTTAGCATGTGTGTACTGTCCATTCAATTCGCCGGCGCTAAATAGGGGCTCTATGAAGTTTGCTTCGTTATGTACAGTGTTAAGGTCTTTTGTATCATGATGGAGCCAGCTGATCTTGATATTGTTTCCTGAATTACCGAAATAATAGCCAAGGCCTAAATCAAAGGCTGATGTGAATTGTGGTCTAACAGCCTTCACATCCCAGCCTTCTATATTAACACCTGCTGGATGGATGACTGTGGCATAATCTAAATCACCAAACGTAGGCCTCAAAGTCATGACAGAAATTTCAAATTCAAATCCCGGAGTAAAGCTAGGGACATATACATCAGAAAATTCTTCGATATCTACCTCTTCATCCTCTTCGGCAATTTCAAACTCATCATCAAAAGGCATAAACGCCGACAGCTGTGCAGATAGGAGCATTGAACACATAAAAAAAGATAAATATTTTTTCATTAGAAGTTCCTAAAATACTGTAAAAATAGTCCAAAAGAGATACCACACAGTATTTTTGAAAGCTACTAAAATATTTACTTTATATTGATTGATTGAATGGAGTATGTTCGAAAAAAACAACGGGGGTAACCGTGGAAACTTCATATCTTTTAGCTCGTATTATTGGGATTACATTGATGGTAGTTTATGCAGGCGTGCTGCTGAATAGAAATATTTACGGATCTTTCTGGAGCGATATCTCAACCCATCCTGTCATATTATTTATCACAGGGTTTCTTTCCTTGCTCATAGGACTTATCGTTGTCCAATTCCACAACGTATGGACGCCCGATTGGAGGATTATTGTCACTCTTTTAGGTTGGCTAACCTTCTTAAGTGGAGCATTGCGAATTCTATTCCCGGCCCAAGTGATAAAATTCGCCGCAAAATTCTTTGAAGACCGCGAATATAAAGTTATCACCATTGCATCAGGCCTACTAGTCGCCTTAGGGGCATTTTTGACTTACATTGGATACACCCACACATAGGTATAATATGAAAAGATTCATTCCACTGCTGACAGGACTCCTATTCGTATTAAGCAGTCAGTTGTCTGCTATCAGCTTAGTTGTCAATGTTGCTCCTCCCGCAATACGGCAAGAAGTTGTTCCGGTTAGCCCCGGCAGTAACTACGTTTGGGTCCAAGGATATTGGAATTGGTCAAATGACAACTGGGTATGGATACCTGGCAGCTGGACTGCTAGCCCTTATGAAGGCGCTGCATGGGTAGGCGGTAGCTGGGATAGAAGAGATGGCGGCTGGTACTGGAATGACGGACACTGGGACCGCGATTATTGGAACGGACGCCACTGGGAACACCGTTGGAATGATGGCTGGAATGGTGGAGGGGGCTGGTATGGAGACCGTCATGGGGACTATCATGGAAACTGGAATAATGACCATTGGGGTTATAATGACCATCATGAACATTACGATCATCATGGTTATGAGCATCACGATTATGACCATGGACATGGCCATGTAGGCGGCGGTGGACATCATCGTTAGTGGAAATTGAGATATCATGCATTACGACAATCATCGTAGTGCGTGATATTATGTCTATTACTTCTTTGTGATTTTCCAGCAGCGGTGAATTTTAGGATCGGCAAAATCTAGTGGCAGCGTCTTATTAGAAACATCTCTCACATCAAATTCAGAGAACTGATCCAGGTCAAAAACAAAACGGCGAGAGTTCGTACTAAACAACATAACTCCACCCGGCATCAATAGTCGCGCTGCTTTGCGCAAAAGCGAGATATAATCCTCTTGAATATCAAACATCTGGTCCATTTTTTTAGAACGTGAAATGGTAGGCGGGTCTATGACGATAATGTCATACTTATTGCCATTCTCCCGTTCGTCATCTAAAAATTTTAGGCAGTCCTCACGTACGATAGGGTGGTTTTTAAGGGAGATGCCATTTAAAATGAAGTTGTCTTTACACCAGCCTGTATATGTGTTTGACATATCTACCGTCTTTGTGAAAACCGCACCTGCTGCGGCTGCCTGCACACTGAAAGCGCCTGTGTAAGCAAATAGATTCAATAAACTTTTTCCCTTAGCGATAGAGGCGACATAATGCCTTGTCTCACGATGGTCTAGGAATAGACCTGTATCCAAGTAGTCTCGTAAATTTATTTTGAAGGCCACACCATATTCATAGACTGTAAAAAAGTCTTTATGCTCTCCCACCTTTTCATATTGCTGGTATTTTTCCCTTCGTATGCGCGTACGCCAAAAGATATCAGCATCGGTAGCATCAAATAACTTTTGCAGAGTAGTGATGATCTCTGCGTACAGTTCAGGAGAGGGCTCTTCATCTTCACGATGGCGAGAAAAGTAATGGACTAAAAACCTTCCTGCATAAAAATCTATAGCAAGAGGATAGTGGTGCAGGTGCCGATCATAAATCCTAAAGCAATTTGTCTTTGTCCTCTTGGCCCATTTGCGCAGATGGCGGTAATTGTTTCGGATGCAATTCAGGAAAGGGGAGGTTTTATCTTCACCGGCCAATATTTCAGGCAATATTATCATGTCTTCACTCATGAGGGATACAACTGATGACAAGGGCTTCCCCTTGAATGTTTATGGTTGCTGTAGGTTCTGCTAAAGTGTTGCAAATACTCTCTTGCAGTCCAATACTTAGAGGATAGTTCTGACCGTTATAAGTAAGTCCTGTGGTCGTCATTTTTGCTTCAGGATAGCCAAGGATAGCGCAAACACTCCCAACTGGACCGGTAAGCATTACTGTAGCGTCTTTCACATACTCTACACATTCAGTACGAGTAACAAGCGTTATCTTACGATCCGGCCTATAGTACTTCTTCAAAAATCCAATATTGCCTAGCGTATGGTCTAACCTGCCTCCGGTGGCATTTAAAATAACGATAGAATCGGCTAAGGAGCTATCGCAAAAGTGAATGCCTTTTTCTAGATCAGTGAAATCCTGGTTTTTGGCCGGAACAATCAATACTCCAAAGTAACCAGGATAAGGCTTCGTACAATTGTCAATGGAATCAAACTGGTTTTGTATACCCCAATATTCCGCATTTAGGATCGAATCAAAGTCGCCCAAAATAACATTTGGAAAGAGGGTACCCCCCATAAAGTGGTTGGCGGCTCCATCCAAAACCAAGAGTTTCTTATTTGGAATGAAAGTGTTGACTTGTTCCATTGAGAATTCAGTGCTATTTGCGACAATAACCCATTGTTCACAATGACAATAAAAGGGAATGAAAGTGAAAAAGAATGTTAAGAGTATTGATTTCAAGGTTTTGCCCTAATTTATTTTCGGCGCTCCTTCGAGCGCCGAATAGAGAAAACGGGCAAGAAAGATCTTAGGTTTCTACAACAAAAGTTACCCTAGCGATGACACGATATAAAACTATCTTGCCACCTTTAACTTTGGCTTCGACATGGTCGACATTGATCTGCTTCACTTCACGAACGGTTTTAGAGACTTCCTGTACACCGGACTCTAAAGCATCTTCGATCGATTTGCCTTCACATATTATTTCTAACACTTTTGCAACAGCCATAATAAACCTCCGTTTAAATAAAAAATTACCTTATTTTACCGAAGATTATTAATCAAGTATGCAGGGCGCTTACTAGCGGGGACCACAGTTGCAGTCTTCACCGCATGCATAGTGAACAGAATCAGCCAAAGGTTTTTCAATGTAAAAACCTAGTGTGAAAGTCAAAGCAATAAACAAAACTGAGAGCATTTTCATCGTAAAAAACTCGAGTTATTAATGATTAATAATCAACCACTATCAACGATAAATATGATAAAATGCAATGAAATTCTTGCTTTTAGTAAAGTTTGCAGTGTAATTTATTTTTTTTAATGAGGTTGTAATGTCACAAAATATTGTAGTGATAACGGGTGCATCTTCCGGAATTGGCGCCGCTTCAGCTAAACGCTTTGCAAGCGCTGGCTGGCGAGTGATTCTGTTAGCCCGTAGAAAGGATAGGCTGCAAGAACTATGTAAGGAAATAGGCGAGTCTACAGTATCCTTCTATGAATTGGACGTTACCTCCCTTCCTGCGGTAGAAGAAACCTTCGCCAAAATCTATGAGACTGAAGGAAATATTGATCTGCTAGTCAATAACGCAGGGGGAGCTTTCGGATTGTCGCCAGCTCAGAAAGCCGATATTGAAGACTGGGAGAAATGCATAGATGTGAATATCAACGGACTAATCTATTGCACACACACTGTATTACCCTTCATGGTCGCGAAAAATAAAGGTCATATAATAAATATGGGTTCAGTTGCAGGGACTTATCCCTATCCCGGTGCAAATGTCTATGGAGGCGTAAAAGCCTTCGTGCAGCAATTTTCCTTAAACCTTCGTTCAGATCTGCTAGGGACTGCAGTGCGTGTCAGCTGCATCGAGCCCGGGTTAGTGGGCGGAACGGAATTTTCCTTAGTGCGCTTTCGTGGAGATACCTCCAAAGTAAAGCAAGTTTATGATAACACCGAGCCCCTACTACCGGCAGATGTGGCGGAAACAATCTTTTTCTGTGCCGCTCTGCCTCCTCATGTAAATATCAATACGATAGAGTTAATGCCAGTATCACAAGCCTTTTCACCCTTAACCGTTATTAAAAGCCATGCATAAAATCATTTTTCAAATTTTATTGATTGTGCTTCTAGGTAACCTGGATGCCTATTCGAAAGACCAAATATCCTTTAAGCCAAAGCTTTTTGTGCTTAGAGACTTCCTGACAGAAGAGGAATGTGATTACCTTATTCAGTACTCACGTCCCTACCTGAAACCTGCGGTCATAGCAAACGAGAAAACTTCCATAAATGAGGTTAATCCCGGTAGGATCTGCACCTGCATGTTTTTTCCTCCGTTTCATCAAGACCCAATCATAGCAAAAGTGGAAGCAAAGATGGCGCAAGCGGCAGGGCTTCCTATTACCCATAGCGAACATATCCAAGTCGTGAACTATCAAGTTGGCGGACTTTACAGGCCGCACTACGACTATTTTAATACCAACCTGCCTGGAGGACGTTTTTTCACCCAACTCGGTGGGCAGAGGATGATTTCGCTTGTCGTCTATTTGAACCGCCCCAAATTAGGTGGTGAAACAGTGTTTCCTTTAAGCAAGATCTCTATTGCACCTGTAAAAGGGGATGCTATTCTGTTTTATGATACGGATGACCGCGGACAGGTGGATCCCTCTACATTACATGCGGGAGCTCCCGTCTTAGAGGGAGAAAAGTGGATAGCTACAGCTTGGTTCAGGGAAAGGCCGTATAGAGCGTATCACTATTAACGTTGTAGATGTGACGGTCTGTGTAGCGTATTATGAACGCAGAGAAGCTCCGTCCGGCAGAAAGCTGCCTGACGGGGCTTGTCACTTTATACCTGCTTACTTCAACTTAACAGCACTCTTTTTCCTAAGGCGAATATTCAACGCTTCCACGCCTAGCGAAAAGGCCATAGCAAAATAGATATAACCTTTGGAAATATGCTGTCCTAAGCCTTCAACAAGCAAGGTAACGCCGATCAGAACAAGAAAGCTTAACGCTAGCATTTTTAGCGTCGGATGGCGATCTATAAACTCAGAGATGCTTTTAGATGCAAATATCATCACCACTGTAGAAGCAATAACTGCTGCTGCCATAATAGTAATTTGATTGACCATCCCTACTGCGGTAATCACCGAGTCAAGAGAAAAGACAATGTCAAGAAGGAGTATCTGTACGATGACACCCTTAAAACTACGTTTAATCTTAGCTTTAGGCTCTTCAGTCTCTACGTCTTCAAGTTTATGGTGGATTTCGTGAGTACTTTTAGCAATTAGGAAAAGACCCCCTGCTAAAAGGATAAGATCCCTGCCGGATATGGGTTGTGAGAATACGGTAAATAGAGGTTCAGTCAAACCAATAATCCAAGACAAGGTCAGAAGCAGAGCTAAGCGTGTGATTACAGCTAGAGATAGACCTAAAATTCTAGCGTAATTACGCTCTTCCTTCGGTAATCTATCGGATACGATGGAAATGAAAATGATATTGTCTATGCCCAAGACAAGCTCTAAAGCAAATAAGGTAAAAAAGGCAATGATTGATTCAAAACTTAGAAGAGAGTCCACAAAATCCTCGTATAGCTGATGTCGCAAGATAGTAAATTTAAACTACCCTATTAATAAAATTTCCTTGATTTTCTTATCTATTTAAAGCATGAAATTCAATGAAAAAACTGAGGATAAAAAATGAGTGCCCCCGTTTCGAAACTAAATAATGCACTACTAACCCTTTGCTTTTTAACCTTTACTGCCAGCCTCAGTGCAGGTGCAAATTCTTCAGAAAAATCTACCAAAACTTGTTGTATTCAATGCTCTAACTCCATTCCAATCTTACGCGTCTCTAAAACCGGTAAATATGAAAGAATTCTTTTAACGCAGCTTAGAGATAAAAACACCTCAATGGAAGATTTTAGAAGCGCCAGTCGGAAACTTGCTGCTCTATTGGTCAATAAAGTTATTCAAATCCTACCTAGCAAGTCTATAGAGATTGAATCGCCGGTCGGGAGATGTAAAGGCGAATTTGTAAATCCTCAAATCGAACTGGTTTCTATCATGCGTTCAGGGGATGCTCTTCTTGAAACTTTCATGGAACATTTCCCAAAAGCGAATGTCAATAAAATCCTGATACAAAGAGATGAGGAAACAGCCAAACCGTGCTTTATATACAAAAAACTCTCACCCTCTATAGCAAATGGAAGATACGTTGTGATCACGGAGCCTGCGATAGCGACCGGAGGAACAATAGATATGACAGTTTCATTACTGAAAGATCTAGGTGTAGCTGAAGAAAAGATTATAATAGCGTCATTAATAGCAGCCCCTGAAGGACTTATGGACTTAAGTCAGAAATATCCAAAAATCAACGTTGCTCTGACAGCATTAGATGAAAGCTTAAATGAAAATAAATACATAGTTCCTGGCTTAGGTGATTTTGGAGATCGTTACTTTGGAACCCCCCACTAACATATGACACACATTCAACTTAGAAACGCTAACTATTACTATGAACTGACCGGAGAAGGGGAGCCCATAGTTCTTATTTCTGGTTACTCTTGTGATCACGCTTTTTGGGAGCCTGTAGTTGAAAACCTTAAAGCCAAATTCACACTGCTGACCTTTGATAATAGAGGTATTGGCCAGACCACAGACCAAGGGGGGCGGCTATCCCTTCAGCTGCTCACAGAGGATGTGCTGGAAATCATTGAACAATTAGGTTTAATAAAACCACATATTGTAGGTCATTCTATGGGCGGGGCTATTGCACAAACAATAGCGGCTAAGGCTGAACAGCAGATTGGAAAAATGGCAATTATCAATTCCACATCTAAACTGCGCGAAGCCACTTTGTGCGCCTTAGAGTCGCTTCTTAAGCTTAGGAAAAAGGGCGTGGATTTTGATACCCTTTTCGAAAGCAGCTACCCTTGGTTTTATGGGGATGAATTTCTAAGTGATAAATCAAATATAGAAAAACTGAAAGCAGCTGTGTTGCAAAATCCTTTCCCTCAAACTCTAGAAGGGCAAGAAAGGCAGATTCAAATTTTAAAGGATGCTAAAAAGATAGACCTAAAAAACATCTCCACACATTCTCTTGTAGTTTATGGCACGCAAGATCTAGTCACGCTGCCTTCTGAATCGATGGAACTGGCAAATAAGATACTGAATTCCACTCTTAAAAAACTAAATAGCGGCCATGCAAGTGTTCAGGAAAATCCTCAGCAAATTGCAGACTTTTTGTTAGATCATTTCAAGAGATAGGTGGTGTTCTTCTTTTCTCTCAAACGTTCTGCTGGTGTAGGAGGAAGGCGACTTACGTCGCTTTCAGAGCCCTCGACTTGTCGTAGGTGATTTACAACGAGCCTTTTAACATTTGGAAGCTTCTCAGGCTTCAAGGTCAGCATCTTTTCCGTATTTCCGTATTAAATGATCTCTATGATTAAACCACGCTTTTCGGCATCCTGTTGGGGTACGATTATCTAAAAATGAGGCAGCTTTAAAGGATCTTTTTTCTAGAGACAGTGTCTCATCAATCATAATTGAATAAAGCTTAAGTAGGTCAATTTCAGACCAGTTTTCCTTTCTTTTAGGTTTAGTAATGGCAGAGGAAATTTCGCTGATTTTGTTACTCTTTTCAGGAAGCACAGGGATTTTAAATGCTGGTAAAGGTGCTTCAAGTGATGTAACAACCTTCAATAACTCCTTTTGTTTGATCAATAGTAAACTACACATTCCTAAAATTGAATTTAACGATTTGTAGGGGAATGCTTCTTCCATCGGCTTGTAGCGATCACTATAATGCTTATGATGTATGTTGGCTAAATAGATTTTACATAGCTTGCGCTGTTCGGTGAGTACCCATATGTTATCCTGCTGAGGAATGTCTATGTAAATTTTTTTCACTAGCCCCCACTGTCGCTTAACTTCCTCTACAGTACAGTCAGCAAGCAATGCTATTTGATGATTTTCTAATCTAGCTATCTTGCCTTCAATAACGAAATAATTAACCTCGAATGGTCCGTTTGTAGTTTCAAATCTGTATATTGACATTAATATTACCGTATTAATTTTTTATCTAAATTATAATAGCTAGCAAATTTTTTCAACTCTATCGAATTTTGTTTGAAATAAATATGCTGACTTAAAATAGTAAATTAAAGTCTTTATACTCAATTGAATTCCGATTCTCGAGTTCAATATAAAAAAAGGATAATAATGACTCTAGAAGTCCTCATGGCCACATATAATGGCCAACGCTTTATCGAGCGACAGTTGGACTCTATCTTAACTCAGTCCTGGACTGATTTTAGGCTTATTATTGGAGATGATGCATCCACTGACAAAACACCGGACATCCTTAGTGACTATGCGAAGAAATTCCCTGATAAAATTTCATATATTCCTTATGAAGATAATGTAGGTGCTAATGCGAATTTTGCACGTCTACTGGAAGTCTCCGACGCAGACTATATTATGCTTGCTGATCAAGACGATATTTGGCTGCCGGACAAAATTGCTGATTCAATGCACGCTATGCAAGAACTGGAAAAGGAGTTTGGTAAGGATCTTCCTTTACTTGTCACTAGCGATCTTACCGTTATCGATGAAAATGAAAATCAATTACATGCCTCCTGGAAAAAATATGTGGGGATTTCCCAAAAAAGTTATTCACTTCCGCATCTTTTAATCCGGCACGCTTTTTTAGGATGCACACTGCTTTTTAACAAGGAACTTCTCATACTTGCTACCCCTATCCCTCTTGAAGCTGGAATGCATGACTATTGGCTTACCTTGGTAGCTACCGTATTAGGCAAGATCAAATCCCTGGATCACTCCACAATACTCTATCGGCTTCACAAACGCAATGTTGTTGGCGCTCGACAATATAACTTCAGTTGGCTTATGGATGAATGGCGTCATAATCCCGAACTGATTGAAAACTTCCAACAGCGCATATTAAAAGCCTACGCCCGTGCTTTCCTCTTTTACAGAAGGTATAAAAATTCTTTAAGCTCAGAAGAGGAAAAAATATTTGAAAATTTTATTCAGCTCAAATACTTGCCGTTTCACAAAGAATTATGGAATCGTTTAAAGTTCGGTTTTTGCGAGCAGACTTTCTCTCAAAATCTAATATTGCTTTATGCATCAAAAAAAATGGGTGTTTTTCCAACCAAATAGGAGCTGTTATGAGTCGCGTTGTACGCTTTAATAAAACCGGGGGACCCGAAGTTTTAGAGATCGAAACGATCGATGTCGCTGAACCCGGACAAGGTGAGGTGCGCATACTGGTGAAAGCTTTAGGGCTGAATCGGGCAGAAGCAATGTTCCGTTCAGGGAAATATCTAGAACAGCCGCAGTTTCCATCAAGGCTTGGCTACGAAGCTGCAGGTATTGTCGATGCCATTGGTGAGGATGTCAAAGGTATTAATCGCGGTGACACTGTCAGCATCGTTCCTCCCCCCAGTCAAGGAAAATATGGGGTTTATGGCGAATCTGCAATAGTCCCGGCATCACATGTCATTAAACACCCCACCTCGATAAGTTTTGTAGAGGCATCCGCCCTTTGGATGCAGTATCTGACAGCTTACGGTGCACTATTCAATATAGCTAAAATGGCTAAAGGCGATTATGTTGTTATTCCTGCCGCGTCCAGCAGCGTAGGCATCGCATCTATTCAGCTTTGCAATAGTGTAGGAGCTATTCCCATTGCCACTACACGTACTTCAAAGAAAAAACAAGCACTAGAAAAGGTAGGGGCAAAGTACGTTATCGCTACGGAAGAAGAAAATCTTTCTGAGAAACTCTTAGAGATTACAAATAATAAAGGCGCTCGTATCGTCTTTGATCCTGTAGGTGGGAAAACTGTTTTAGAGCTTGCTAAAGGTATGGCAGCAGGCGGCATTCTTATCGAGTACGGCGCCCTAAGTTCAGACCCTACACCTTACCCACTATTTGAATCGCTTAAGAAAGGGCTGACAATGCGTGGATATGTTCTTTTTGAACTCATCAATCAGAAAGAACAATTAGATAAAGCTATACATTATGTTCTGGATTCACTGACGTCAGGAGCCCTAAAGCCTGTCATTGCCAAGACTTTCAAACTAGATGATATTGTCGAGGCTCACCGTTACTTAGAATCGAACGAACAGTTTGGTAAAATTGTTGTTACAGTATAAATGAGGTAAGACTGCAACGACGGCACAGGTGCACAACCGTGCCGCTCTATGCTGCTTCTATAATCCATTAGGATGTAAGAGACCATGCAAGAGTCGCCGAATATTATCACAGGAAGCCTATACGCTATCGTTGCGTTCTTTTGCATGGCTGTGTTTGGTATTCTTGCTAAAATGGGCCTGGAATCAAGTCCTGTTGTCTGGGTGAGTTTTTTGGCCTATCTTACAGGAACCTTAGTGCTGGTTCCGTTTATAGCCACATATGGCTTAGAATACTTAAAATCAGAACACTACCCTTTTCTAATTGGTCGGGCCCTTTTTGGGACTGCGGCAAGCTTCCTCTATACGATCTCCATTCAATACATACCGATCGTCAACGGAACGCTGCTCTTCAATACCGCCCCCATTTTTATCCCCTTGCTTTCAATAATATTTCTAAAGGCAAGATTAGAGAAAAGTCTATGGCTTGCCGTTCTCATCGGCTTCATAGGCATCATCATTATTATTAAACCTACAGCCGCTATCTTTACGCAAACCGGCAACCTCGTCGGACTAGCTTCCGGCATGTCATTAGCTATCGCCTATCTTCTCATGAAGCTCCTAACAAATACCGATCCGGGTATTCGGATTATCTTCTACTATCTAGGCATCGGTACACTTGTTCAAGCTCCTCTTCTTTATTTTGCAGAGGGTTATCCCACCCTAGAAGGCAGCATATATGCAATTATCAGCGGGCTCATGCTGGTCATTGCTCAACTTGCATTGATCAAAGGATACCATTATGCCGATGCTTCACAGATTGGAGTCTACCAATATAGCAGCATTGTTTTTGTCGGATTAATTGAGTGGATGTTCTGGGATAATGTACCGCCCCTATCAGATTTACTAGGGATACTCCTAGTAGCGATAGCCGGTATGATTATTATCCGCAACGGTCATAAAATTACGCACAAAGCCCTATAAGGGGCCGGTTTATTGATTTTCAGCAAACATAGCTTTGGAAAACAGTCGCCTGAAGCTACAGACTTTCTAGCTTTTGGATGCGCGACATCTGCAGCAAATTCCATTCATCAGTGCTGAAAGGAGTCTCAAACCATGCAGCAAGTATTTCTTTAAGTATAGGAAGGGACGTGTGGCGGATACTTAGAGCTAAGACATTCGCATGGTTCCAAGTGCGGGCCCCTTTTGCTGTTTCAGCATCTACACACAATGCAGCCCGTATGCCGGCTTTCTTATTGGCAACAATCGAACACCCGGTACCTGTCCAGCAAAGTACAATACCCTCATCTGCTCGTCCATCAATGATTTCATTAACTGCCTGTGACGTAACAAGAGGCCAGTCTATAGACTTTTCATCTTTACCTGGTCCAAAATAGATTCCTTGATGCCCCCGGAGTTTAAGCTCTTCTAATAGGAAGTCGATAAGCGGCGTGTAATCGTCTGAGCTGATTGCTATTCTCATATGCACCTTAGCTAGCATTGTAAGATCTTCAAAGCTACAACATCGTTTTATGTGAGTATAGCCAGATAAGCCCACAAAGTGAAGTCAATATATATATATCCACCAAGGGGGGCAATTCTATTTTGTCGTAATGATACGCATCACCCCTATAATTTCTTTTATACCGATCTGCGGTTTCTCGAATAATTGATAAGTCGGTTCTTTCTTTACTTGGAACTTCTCCCAATACTTTCTTCTCTTATCCAATGGAAAAAAGTACCTTACTCCCTTCAGAACAGATTGACCAAGCCAAGAGGATATTTTTCCAAATCCTACAAAAGTCCCCTCATTTTCTGACAAAGCAGTCCCCAAAGTTAAATAGCTGCAACCCTCTTCTCGCAATATCTGTACCGCTTTTAAAACAAGGGCCTCGGTTGTCCCATTCGGTGCCTCGGGAACTGCCATTTGCATGTTAAGCAGCCACCCCTTGTGCGCTTCCAGTTGATTGAGAAATAATACTCCGATGACACGACCCTTCTGAGATGCATAAAACCATCTTTTACCTTTACGGTCGGAAAAAAGCTCAAAATCGGCCAGATAAATTTGTAACCCTTTTCTTCCTTTCAACCAAATATTCGCTACTGTTTCAATATCCTTTTCTAACACAGGATTTATATCTACATACTCTTGGACTGAAACTCCCTCGCCTGTGGAATGATTTAACTTCTTTCGGAGAAGATGGCCTTTTGATCCTACTGTCGCATCAAACTGCGGATTGATAACTAACTCCTCGGTCAAATGCACTGAACCCCTGCAAATATGATTCGCAAATGCCCAGTCGCGAAATTCCTGTGAGGATATGAGATAAATGACACGCCATCCATGTTCTTTGCAATGTTGATGAAAGGTTTTAACTAAGATTTCCCGTGATTCAGGAGGACATACAGGCTCGCCAAAGACAACAGCACAATTGTTCTCTTTGCGGTAACCTATCACTCCTTCAACACTAGGTACAGAAAATGTCAGACAACGCGGATCAAGTAAGGCTGTAGAGTAAGAACTGCCCCATCGGCGTACACTTTCAGAACGAGAATGGGTATCGTAGGATTCGGTCGGGATTATGTCCACAAGTGTCACGTAACACTCCTTATTGTTAAAACATAAAATTTAAATTTACACGCATGCTAAGTTATATACAAGCAATGAAGAGAAAGAAAGAATAGGGTTTTAGACTCTATATATTGAGATATGACCTAGCGCTATTTATAAGGCTTGAGTGATTAGTTGATCTTAAAGGAGAGTGTAGAAGGCTATTTTTAAGGCGCTATTGGGATAAGAAAATCAGCAACTGCTTTTGCAGCAGACTGACCCGAAGATGTTACCTTTTCTTGAAGCGTACTAAAATGTGTGGAAAGACCTTTTTCTTTAGGGTCTAAGCTTAAGCGCTCATTTTCCGAGCAACAGGAAGCCATATTGGCATCAAAAGGCAGTAAAATATCGTTGGGATGGTATATAAAGAGCTTTTCTCCCTTTGCAAAGCGGGTTGTATCCGTTGCATCCCAATCCCAACCCAATAAGTAAATAGGATATGCAATGAAAATAGCCGAAGCAAAGGATGTAATTTTCTTGATCACTTACCAAAGCGTTCTATGCAAAAAATTTCTGTAATAAAGCTGAATATGGATTTGAGGGGCCGATCGCCTACTAATTTTCCTTCATCATCGAAATGAAGAGACTTTACTTGCGCGGCTAAATATCCGCCTAAAGAGTACCCATAAAGATGGACTTTGTTTTTATTTGTACCTAATTCTTTTGTGACGTATTGGTGAACGCTCTCACCGTCCAAAACCATATCTTTGCCTGTCCAAGTCGTTCCCAAACCCCGGTAGTTAAAAGTCACGATATTGCATTTTCTTTTGCTAAGAAGTGGAAAAAGCCAGTCGTGAATACCCTGGTTCGAACCTAAAGGATTAAAAGCGATAATTGTTGGCGTTTCCGTATCCGCATTATCTGCCACCTGCACTTCAGCGCACAGATGAACATTATCTGGAGTGATGATTTCCTTTTCAAAAGAACGACCGCGGATGTCAATCTGTTTAAAAGGGGCATAAACGGTTGTTTCGGTGCGGGGGTTTAAGCATGTCGCTAATATGGAATTAGGAATATAAAAGATAAAATTATGAACTTTGCGGCTTAATTTAGAAAAATAAGTGTCGCCATAGACATTCAATTTTGCGTTGGATTCATTCCAACAAGCGGTGAAGGGATTTTTGTGGTCTATAAGCATAATAAGTAATTAATAATAACTTTTGACAATTATTATATAATACGAATGTATTATAGATCAAACTTTAATTACATGCTAATTTTTCAGTCGAATAGAAATAATTTCAATAGGCAACGGTGAATTATTCGTGCTTCGATGCAGTTTTAGAAGGCGACACAATTTATATGTAAAAAAAATTTTATTTAATGCTGCAAAGGTTTAGAAATGAATTAAATCCAAGCAAGGAGAATAGTTTATGCAATATGCACTGCTCTTAGGAAGACTTCTTTTTACAACGATATTTATCTTGTCGGGAATTTTCCACTTTTTCCCTTCCGTCATACAGTACGCTGCTGATGATGGTGTACCCTACGCTAACTTAATAGTTCCAATATCTGGAATCATTGCGGCGATAGGCGGACTCAGTATTTTGTTAGGTTACAAAGCAAGATGGGGCGCATGGCTGATAGTGATCTTTCTTATTCCGGTCACTCTTCATATGCACGATTTCTGGACTTTCACAGATCCGGTGGATGTGGCTACACAACAAGCAATGTTTCTAAAAAACATGTCCATGTTGGGCGCTGCATTGATTATTGCTTTCTTTGGCTCGGGCCCTCTAAGCTTAAAGAAATAACTTATAGGCTTAGGTGCGACTTCTTTAAGATGGGAAAAGCTGCGACTTTGTCGCAGCTTTTCCCTTTCTATATCTATTTCTGAACTCGAAAGCGTTTTCTAGTATAGGAGTGCTGCGACTTGTAGCAGCTTTATTTGTCCTCGACTCCTCGAGGACAATTTTCATGAAAGATAAAAATCGTATAAGCAACAAAGCAGGCTGTTCTTGACTTATCAAAGCCCATAACGCTTGGATTATTAGATAGAATTTTATAATTACAGAGGTTTAGGCTTTATGACCCACTTTAGGAAGTCAGTGTCTATCACTGACTTCCAATCTTAACAGCGTATAGCTCAATTCATCATCCTTTAATGATGTCCTTTGCCGCCACCACCGCCGTGATGACCACCGCCGCCACCGCCATGGTGACCTCCGCCGCCACCACTGCCGTGATGACCTCCGCCACCTCCGCCATGGTGACCGCCACCTCCGCTGCCGCCATGGTGACCTCCGCCGCCACCTTGATGGCCTCCGCCCCAGCCACCCCAGCCGCTACCGCCATGATGACCGCCGCCTCCGCTACCGCCATGATGTCCATCTCCGTGGTGTCCACCACCACGATGTCCATCCCAGCCTCCACGGTTACCATTCCAATAACCGCCGCCCCAACCATTGCCACCCCAATACCTTCCGCCACCCCATCCACCAGTTGGATAGTAATAGTTATCTGTAGGGACTACATATTGAGTTGTAGGAGGAACGTATTGCTCCTCTTGATAATATTCAGGTACAGGGACATACCTTTCAGTTTGTACCTGCGGTTGATATCTTGGAGGAGGAGTCGGTATCGGCGCAGATTGAATTTGCACAGGCTGCGGCTTGGTCGTATCTGCAGGTCTATGTGCAGGTAATGTTACATTCGGAATAATAGGAACATTGGCAGAACCTGAAGCAGGCGTATGTAATGGTTGAGAAGGTTTAGCAGGTTTTTTACCGCCGGGCCTTCCGTTAGGTCTATCAGTGCCTGTTGGAGGTAACATAGCGATCACATTGTCAATAATATTGCCTTGTGATCCAGGTGTAAGGAATGGGCCAGGGGCGCCCTTGCCATTTTTACTAATAGCGTCAATCCATTGTTCAATCGTAGGCACGCCTTTGGGCAGAACATATAGTGGTGGCCCATAAGGTCCAAACGTATCAATGATAGTGATCGGAGGAGGAGGTAAAGCATTAATAATCGCAATATCAATAAAAGGAGGATAAGGATAGCCATTATGCGAATACCACCACCATAACCACCAATGATTATGCCAAGGGTAGGACCACCAATCAGCCCATCCCCACCAGATAGGAACGCAGCCGCAACCATCCCAGTATTGTGGATGGAAATGCCAGCAGTGGTTGCATATAGGTAGATAATCCGGATAGCAGCAGGTGCATGATTTAGCAATCTCACCAAAAGGAAGAGGATAAGCATTTTTGCAATCATATGCTGTTCCGCGTGTTTCTAAACTCCAGTCCCAATAGGAGGGTACAAAAAGAAAACCTTCAGGACGCCATATCCACTGAGCGGATTCAAATACCCAGTTGGGGTTGTATTTTTGCCATGAGCCGCTTAGCCACTCAAATTGTCCTGTAGCAGTAGAGAAATTCCAATAGCCGCTGCTCCAGAATGAGTCAGCACCCGGTATCGCTCCTGTATCTTCGTTTTGCGCTGAAGGGGGAGCCGCCTTACTGTAAACCCATTTAGCTTGAGTCTTTGATGGGTCGGGCATCCAAGCCCCTTTTACCCATACCGAGCCGCCATCAACCTCTGTCCAATATCCTGCAGACCAAATATGTTCGGGGGGCGATAATCTCCAAACGCCGCATATCCAGACAAAATCGTTTTTTTCCCTTATCCACGACCAATACCCTGGAATCCAAATAGCTTCAGCATAAGTTGGAGCAGGGGGTTTTTCTTGCTGCGGGGCAGGAGGGGGGGTAGGAATAACTTCCAAAGGGACAGGTGCAGTGGCACGCTGTACAAAAGCTTCATGTATGGGCTGAGAAAGGATGGGTACGGGACCTGCAGAATAAAGATTCCCCGCAACAAGAAGAAAGAAAAGAAATAGTTTTTTCATATGGCCTTCTGTGCAAATAGTAATATTTATTTGAAGTTAGCCTTGAAAAAGGATTCTTGCAATATAATTCGAACCTTATAGATGCGAATAATTTTTAATTATACCATTGGAAATTTCTCTAAGAGATATTTTTATGCTGGTTCATATCAACGAGCAGCAGACTCCCTTAGGATTGGGATGCTAGATGTCAATCAATTTTGATTTGTAATATTAATCTCTGCTTTTGAAAAGTTTCAAAGGATTCCTGTTCTCCTCCCTGAGATAATCTTTTTGTATACAGAGAGGGGATTTTCATATATTCTGTCTAACGAATGTGTTTAACAAGGAGGAGAAATATGCAAAACTTCGTCAGCGAAAAGAAAAAATACTTTATCGAATACCCAGCCCACTGGACCCAAGTCCCTGCATCCCTGTTCGACATTTCCATTTTTGCACCGTCAAAAAATGTAAAGGCTCCTTCAAGTGCAAATATGACTATAGTTTCAGAAGGTATAGAAAATTCAGTAACATTAGATGAAGTCTATTCTGACATTCTTGCGCAGTTTTCAAAAGAAGATCCCAAAATACAAACGGGAGAAAGCACTATTGGTGGTATTGCAAGTAAATGGACTCTGCATACTCAGGCTATGTTTGGCTTAGAAATTAAAGTCTTACAATATATTATTGTAGCTCAGAACAAGAAGTATCTAATTGCATTTAGCGCTGTCCCCTCTGATTTCACTGATTTCCAATCCGAATTTGAAACCATTGCTTCCTCATTCCGACTAAACAGTTAATAGGAATCTTCCCTATTACCCATAGGGAAGTCTATTTTTGGCAAGAATAGCAAAGAGGGGATTAATCGTCGTTTTTTCCAGGCTTTTTGCGTAGACGTTTTTTTTCAGAGTCTTTCTCTTTTTTTACTCTGTTTTTTAGTTTAACCGATTTCGAAACCCGTGTAGGAATGCGTTTTGGCTTACGATAATTAAGCTTTTCCACAGATTCACGTAATTTTGAAATGCAGTCTTGCTTATTAGCATATTGACTGCGCCCTTTCTGACTTGTGACAACAATGCCTGAAGGTAGGTGCGTTAGACGGACAGCGCTGTCTGTAACATTGACATGCTGTCCGCCGCTACCGCTGGAACGATACGTTTCAACTTTGCATTCGCTTAGAAGGGCATCTTCGTCATCGGGTAATATAATTCTAGACATATCTTACCCGTGATCCCTTTATTGATAACCCGGTTATTCCTGGGTACGTTTAATGTGCGCAGCTTTTCTTTCCGCAAGAATAACCTTACGCTCTTCTGGAGTAACGTAAAGTGTACCTGCAGGAAGAGCTTTAGCCAAATCCTTTCTGTCGACGACCCTCATGTTTACAGAAGGTTTAACGGGATCTGTCTTAATAGAAACGTTTTGCCATCTAACTTGCATTGTTCCGTTGAGTAAGCCTGCAGTGTCAAGCCAGTTGTAAACACCCGGGTCTTCATGCGAAATCACAAAAGTATAAGTGCCATCTGTATTTGGGACAGCTTGTTTATTGTTTAAACTGCATTGATGTGTTGCCGGATCCAGTGTAATTGTCCAAGGCCCTGTGATGGGAAAAACAAAATACGTTGCCGCACCTAAGTTCACATCCGCTACCAGAACCTGGTCTGCGTCAATTTCAAAATGTCCGAAACTTGCCGCTTGTGTCACAAGTGTACCTAATGTTTCAGATTGTGAAGGCTGAGGTAATGTGTTCTCACAGTTCCAATCGGTTTTGACTTCAAATGCGCCAAAGACGTAAGCAAAAATAGCCCCATCTAACAAATCGTAAGTCTCATCAATAATATCTTGGTCTGTCCTTTTAGGAGGTCTGGGAGAATAATCTACACGGCTTACTGTTAAATAGTCCGGAGTTTCAGTATTCCAATCACCCAAATTATTGCGGATAAACAATTGCACAGCGTCACTTGTAGATTGAATGTGATTGACACGTCCGTTTGCAGGATAAGGGTCCACGGTTAAAGTGTAATCGCCCTTCTCATCCAGTACAATGTCACTTCCTTTAAGATATGTAACGGTACGCTGAGTGTTCACATCTTTAATCAGTGAAAAAACGATATCAGTAGGTCCGGGATTATATCGATGTCCTTGAATTTCATAAGAATAGCTTCCGGAAATAGGGATTGTGCGATAGATACAGTCGGGGTTATCGTAGGAATAGCGTCCGCCCGGAACATCTAAGTTAAACCATTTCCTTGGAGTTGAATCTACCCAATAAACTTTAGGGAAGTAAGGGTCGTTATTGGCAGCTTTTTGGATAGTGCTAAAGACGAGCTCATCGACAGTTTGATCTAGCAGCTCTTTCTCCCTGTCGGTCAATAATTCGCCATTAAATAACTTATATAAATTGCGGGCTTTGTTTCGCTTCGATTGAAATTTTTCCTGATTATATATCCTTATGGAAAGATCATCCAAAGCGGCATTTTGTACCGTTGCCAATGGATTTTCTGGAGGGGGTAAGCTTGAAAGAGTAGAGGATAATAGCATCAGAGACGTTAAAATTAATTTGTACATAATCACCTATCCGTTTAGGTATTTCCACTCCCTGATAGCAGAGCCCAAATTTGTATCAAAGAATAAATATAAAATTTTCCACTACGAATTCCTCAGCGTGAGTGAATAATAGTTTTTTTAAATGGTTTAGTAATTATATTGATTAGTTAGTAATGAAATAACTTACATCTAACTAGAAAAATTTACTTGTTCTAAATACTACATCTGTAATAGAATAAGTGTTCAAATAAGGAGTAATCATGGTCAAGCGCGCTTTTGGCGAACTGGAGTCACAAATATTATACATCTTGAAGAGCGGTGAGAGAAAAACTGTAAAAGATGTACATCAATCTCTAGGTGGCTTGGATAACTACAATACGATTATGACCGTAATGAGCCGGCTTGCAGAAAAAAAACTTCTAGCAAGGGAGAGAGTTGGGCTTCAATATGAATATTGGACTCTTAAAGCAACCAATACAGTTTCCATTCTCGATAAGATTAAGCAAAAGTTTTTTGGTATTAAAACCTCCGCAATAGTCAGCCATTTAATAGAATCAGCCGAAGACTTAACCGATGACGAATTAGCCGAAATGGAACAGATGGTCCGTAAAATGAGAGAGTCTAAAAAGTGAGCTTTGAGCCTATCTTCCTATTTTCCTTTATTATTAGTTCAACATTAGCGTTTTTTACTTCCGCCCTAGTTGTGGAGTTAATCATACGCTTCTCCAATTTGAAGAAATACCGTCTCAACTATTTATTGCGGTTTCTGCCATTTGTGAGTGTCCTTATTGAATTTTTAACCTTCGAATATAGTATCGGGAATTGGCTTAATCCTTTAAGTTGCTATAGCTGCGTTCAGAAAGTCCTGCTAGGTACATTCTTTCCCAACCTCCAGATATATCTGCAGAACAATGAAATTTCTTTAGTAAAATATTTATCTTTTCAGGACTCCTACAATATAGGCCTTTATTCTGTAGTAATTATCGGCAGCATAGCCTTCCTTAAGATTTACCGGACATTGCTTATCACCCTTCAGGCTAATACCTATATAAATGATGTCATAGCGAATGGAAGCAACATCCTTTATCCCATGCTAAGCACCCCACTAAAACTACAGCTAGAATCAAATAATGTTTTAGTTGTAGAAAGCTCAGCAATCCATATTCCCCTAGCAACATATCTCAAGACAATTGTAATACCGTCCCACCTGAAGAACTTATCTGATGAAGAGCTTGAAGCTGTCATTGCTCATGAATACGAACATGTACTATGGAAGGATCCTCAGGCCAAATTTCTAATTAACATCTTTTCTGCAGTTTTCTGGTGGATACCTACACAGTATTGGATCGATAAAATAGAAGAAGATCAAGAAATGAGCTGTGATCAGGGAATACAGAAATACCACTTAATAGAAGAAAATCTCGCCTCAGCCATAGTTAAAATAGCTTCAGGTATAAAAGATAGAAAACTCATGAATACCTGCTATCTAACACAAAAAGGAAGTCAGATATTAAAAAGAGTAAGGATTCTTATGAAAAGTAATTCAAAGGAAAAATTCAGCATTTTAAGCCTTGCAATAACATCTACAGGATTACTTATCGCAGCTTTGTGCCTATTTAGCTAAATAAATTTGCAGAATAAAACTACAACTGTAGTTTAACGTCTGCGCAGGGTGTTAATTAATCGCTTTTGAGTACTTTGCTGCCTTTTAATACTACGATTGTAGTTTTAAAAGGCAGCAAATCAATAGCTAATGGAACCGCTTGTTTAAAAATACTACATTCGTAGTTAATGAAAGGAGTATGAATGTTTCGTTTAAATGGAAATTCAAACCAAATCTCTTGGGTTGGCGGTAGTGTCGTTGGGCATTCTATCGATAAATATACAAATGAAATTGATCTTACAGAAGGATTTGGGGCGTTCGATAGCATATTCAATTTATCGTATGCTCTGAGTGGCAGAGCCCTGGATATTGGGGGAGGAGCTAGTGATGCAAACTGTGCCTATGTTGCACAGCGTTATCTGTTAGATTCCGTTGTATATGATCCTTATATGAGAGACCCTACACATAATCAAAAGGTGTTAGCAGTTGCGAAAAAGCGGCCCTTTGATATCGCATTTTCGTTAAGTATTCTTAACGTCATTAATGATGAGGAATCGAGGAAAAATCACATCCGGCTGTGTTTAAGCACATTAAAGCCTAGTGGGAAAGCCATATTTAAAGTCTGGTCCGGAGATAACTCCGGAATAGGAAAACTCACACAATCCGGTTATCAAAGCAACTTAGACATAGAAAAATATTTTGATGAAATAGCAGCAGTCTTTGGAAAAGATAGGGTCAAATTTGATGAACAACAAAAAGCATTCATCTGCTTCAATAACCGAGATACTTATCCCAGCGGCAGCGTGTTCCTAGTATAACTTTATGGAAAGATGCATTCTAATTTTCTCATTATCCCTAACATATTGTCATTAGCTTGGCTATTTTACGCTGCTTCTTAAAATTAAAGCGCTCAGATATATGAGAGTTTCTTTTTTGTGCCTTTAACACCAATAGTAATGTGAAAATTATGATCGTTTAACATCGGTTTTAAGCCTTGATTAACACGGATTTCTGAAAGTCGAGGACAATCAATCTCTAAGATAGCAGCTTGGGTAACATTCCAAAAATCTGGACGGATGACTTTGAAAGACTTAAGAGTAAATTGAATTTTTTCCCTGGAAATACTAGTAATCTTATTAGATTGGGCTTCTCTATTAGAAATAATGGATGCGTGGGCTTCAATTTTATCCTTTCCAAAGAAGGGAGGAGCTATAAAACCAAGCTTACTTAAGATGGGTAATATATCGTATACAAAGTGATTATTTACTGATAGATACGTAAATTTTTGAGCGTTTTGTTTAATATGCCCCTCTAAACTTATGGTGCTTGCCACAGCTAGTATTTCTTTCTCCAGCGTGAGAGCTAGAGATAGTTTAAAGGTAGAAATTGCTTTGTGAAGTTCTCCTTCACCATATTGAATAAGTCCGTCGTTATAAAGCGCCTCTTGTTCTTCTGCTAACTGAAGATGTGCTTTTCTTAAAGCAATTTCTTTTCTAAATGAATGTTCCGGTATTGTTGAATCACATTGTATAAAAGTTCTGCTTTTAAGTTCGTAGAAATAGTAATTCAATAGCTCAATTTTTTTGTTTTGAAGGTATGACGGATCTGTGAGGTGTTTGGTAAGCACTTTTTTATCCGAAATAAACCTTAAAAGATGAGTCCCCACGTCCCTAACTAAGGCGAGCACTGCGCGGTTGCCGTTCATTGTAGATGTTTTAATGAGTTCTTCAAGCTGAAGACTAGAGTTGACTTTTGAATAAAGCGGCATGCCATCGTTAATATTTCTTTCAAGGCTTACAGGGATAACTTTAGGAACTTGCAGTGCCAATCCTTGCAGCGCTAAACTAGGAATGCAGTGACCTGTAAACGGCATCTTCCTTTGTCTTGGTGGCATAACTGCCAGATTGACCCAAAAAGGATGTTGATTTTCAATTTTTCTCGGCAAACCGACAGATTCCCGAATGTTCTCAACGTCTTCTGATTCAATAAAGCAAATGACGCTTCCATTCATTTGAATTTCAAATCCTATTAACTTTGCTGTTACAATAGGATTAGACAAAATATTTTGAAGTTGCCGTCCAATAAAGGACGATTCATGAGGGGAAAAAAAATGAAACACTGGTCTACAAAGCGTAAAACCTTCTAAGTTTAATAATTGAGCCATGTGGAGGAAATGAGACGAGGGAATGTCAATTTCAAGACTGTAATATTCACTCATACTAATTCTACCCTCAAAGCTCCCCTTAGCAGCATCCGCATGCATTGCAGCCTTTAAGTATCCATATTTATTGTTTTTAACTTCTCCAGGCCAGTTTTCTCTCAATTTTTTTCTAAAGTAGACTTCATCAAGGTAAGAATTTGAAGATGGAATAGCTTCTTGGAGAGGTTTAGCTTCATTTTCAAGAGGGTTTATGGCAAAGCATTTGAGTTCTGAAAATTGCTTACGTTTTAAATAATCAGGATCAGTAGCGATTTTTACCATGACCTTATTCCCATCCACAAAATAGCTGGAGTTGTCGATTCTTCGGACATGTGCTAATAAATAGGGTGTTCTCGTATTCCAGGCTCTAGAGATGCAATCTTCGAAAGTAAGGCATCCTTGTAAATATTTAGCCTTTATCTGGGTATCTAAACGTGTATAAAGAGGGATACCCTCTGAAGAGTCTAGAGGAATATCAATATAATTGGGGATGGGGGTGCAGCGAGGTGCTCCAATAAAAGAATTGAAAGAAAACATTGCTAACTCCTAAAAATAAAGTAATATAATAAATTAATGGATTATTTTACTGAATAAGATTTTTAAAGCTTTTGAAGTATTTAAAATGACTATCGTTCTCTTCCGAAAAAATAAATACAATTTATAAGTAATAAAATTATACTCAGACACGCTTCAAGCAATAAAAAATAGGAGCATTCGCTTGATTTTGAAATGTTTTTTATTTTAAATGGGATGGTTTATAATTAATTGAAACCATTTGGTGGGGTAAATAATGCCGACAGTATATACACGTACAGATCTTATTAATGCCCTAGAGACCGGAATTTTAAATAATAAACCATTTAATACACTTATTAATGAAGAACAGTTCTATTCCCACCCAGAATTATATTCCGTAGCTCAAGAAATATTTACCAACCATAGTAATAAACCGGATGAAGCTCTAGTTAGAGTCTATTCTGTCCTCACTTCAAGCAACGTAAACAGTTTGCCAAGCTTCTATCAAGTTTTTGAAAAGAGAAACTTTAACGATACCATTTACAAATGCGAGAAAGCTTTCTGTGAGAATTTTAAAGAATTTTATCCCAAGCATCTAGCTAACACCGGAAGACCGATCAAAAATGAAAATCATTCGGAAAGTAATTACCTACAAGATATCTCCCTAATGGAGAATACGGTAAAAGGACTTTCCGAACCTGAAAAATCAGTCTTACTTAATGATTTGAACGAAATAAAAAAACATCTTTTACACGACGACCTTCCCTCAGCAGAAAACGAAATGAAAAAAATGCTTAAAGATTGTCTTGCTCATGATGCTAGCGGAAAATTAACCAGCGAAATCGATGCAAAACAATTTCTCTTAACAGGGCACTATAATAATACTAAGAAGTCCTATGCTGTTTTGGAGAGCGAATTTGTTATGGTCGAAAAAGGTATTGAAACCTCAGGCGAGGAGTTGGTGTTGCAACTTCAAAAAATGGTTTCCCAAAGCCATGGTATTATGCCTGCAGAGAAGCAGGGGATTATTGAAGGATTTGTTCGACTAGAAAAAATTAATAAACAAATGAGAGAAAATTTTAGTGAGGTTAAGGGGATAAAAATTAAGGCACTTAGTGAGGTTGATAGCCCCATAGATGAATTCTGTAGAAATCTTTCAAATTGTAAGAATCTTATGTATTTAGATTTGGATTTTAGCGCCTTATCACCTTCGCAAGCTGATAAAATAGGATCGGCAATAGGCAAGCTTCCAAATTTAATTTCCTTGAGAATTAGTAGGGTTACGGAGGGAGAGCACCTAAGTAATTTTATTAGCCAATTAGGTTCAATGACCAAGCTTTCTACATTCGAATTATCAGGCTATCCTTATTCTCAGCAAGTACTTAAAGAGATATCAAATAAAATTCAAAAAATGCCTTCTAAAATTGGAGAAGACCGATATGTCTTTAAACAACCGCTTCCAAAACCCCACCTTGTAATAAAATCACAACTGGAGGTGGCACAAAGGTATGAAAATCTCACAGAAGTTACCAAAAAGTTGATGGAAAACTACAAAACTATTCGATCGATATCTGTTACAGGTCTTGATGAAGAAAAAGATGCAGTATTTCAATTTTGTGAACATGTTGTTTACTGTACTAACCTTGACGAAGTGAGATTAGATTTTAAAAAACTTACCTATTCGCAGGCTTTTATCATTGGAATAACGCTTCAGAATATGCCGCACATCAAAGTATTAGAAATTTCAGGCATTAAGGATCGAGATGCTTTAATCGAATTTATTAAATATTTAGGACCCTTCAAAGAACTTCATACATTAAGGTTAACACAATGTTACTGTGATTTGGAGGTTTTAGATAAATTAGAGAAAAGATTGAAAAGACTATCAAGTCCTATAAACCTAGACTTATCCGAAAACCAACTAAGCAACCATATGCAATATTTCTTAGAATTTCTTAGAAATGTTTCAAATGTTACCGCCTTGACCGTGCAAAAAAATGGATTTAGCAAGTTTCAAATCGAAGATATTGAAAATGAATTAAATTCGATTAAAATAAAAAAAATTGATTTATCTAATAATACGGATTAATTCAATTTTACAGTCCTGTTTTTCTTTCCAACTCTTCAGGATAACGGTCACCGACGACATTAGTTTTTTCAAGTGTGAAATGAATCTCGTTCAGTTCCTGAGATGTCAATGCTAGATTTACTGCACCGATATTTTCTTCAAGTCGTGTGAGTTTAGTGGTACCGGGAATAGGTACAATCCACGGTTTTTGGGCTAGTAGCCACGCAAGGGCTATTTGAGCTGGCGTCGCTTTTTTTTCTGCAGCTATTTTTATAAGCAGATCCACCAATACCTGATTGGATTCGATGGCATCTGGCGTAAAACGAGGAAGAAGGTTACGAAAATCCGTTTTTTCAAATTTTGTATCTTTATCCATTTTTCCTGTAAGAAATCCTCTACCCAACGGACTGTACGCTACAAGGCCTATTCCCAGTTCTTCCAATGTAGACAACAATTCTTCTTCCGGACGTCTCCACCAAAGGGAGTATTCGTTTTGAACTGCAGTAAGAGGCTGAACAGCATGTGCACGGCGGATCGTTTTTACCCCAGCTTCAGACAAGCCAAAATGTTTTACCTTACCTGCCTGAATTAGATCTTTTACAGCGCCAGCCACCTCTTCAATTGGTACAAGGGGGTCCACACGATGTTGATAGTACAAGTCAATCACATCTGTTTTTAGTCGTTTAAGTGAACCTTCTACGACTGCTCTAATGTGTTCGGGCCTACTATCTACCCCGTTCAAAGGAACTTCACCTTCCATTCCTGTTTTAAAACCGAATTTAGTCGCAATAATAACCCGGTCACGGAAAGGAGCTAAAGCTTCTCCTACCAATTCTTCATTGGCAAAAGGACCGTAAATTTCTGCCGTATCAAAAAAAGTGATTCCTTTTTCAACCGCTGATCGAATAAGCTTAATCATTTCATTTTTATCATGGCCTCCGCCGTAGCCAAAACTCATACCCATACAGCCCAATCCTAGTGCGGAGACTTCCAAATTACTCTTTCCAAGCTTTCGTTTTTGCATAACATTCCTTTTAATAATTTAGTTTATGTCTACCATCAAACGCACAGAAAATCAACGACTGTTTACTGAAACATAGCTAATTGTACTCTTAATTAAAAATTTACATTTATGTCATATACTTGGAAGAATACAAAACTTATGAATATCTGAATGAAGATTAATTAGGATTGTTATTATTTTTTAATTTTAAATATGAGATTTTGTTAACATGATTAAAAAAGTACTGTTTTTCTATCTTTTTGCTTTTTCTCTCTTTCTGAATCTAGAAAGCTTTGAAGATAAAAGTATGAGCGTGATTGAGCACCCTATCGCAATTATTGAAACAAATTATGGTTCAATGGAGATTCTTTTATTTCCCGAAGTGGCCCCTAAAGCTGTTGAAAACTTTATTCTATTATCAGAAGCGGGCTTTTATAATAATTCTTCTTTTCATCGGGTAATTCCAGATTTTATGATTCAAGGAGGGGATTACACAAAAGGCGATGGAACGGGGGGACAGTCCATTTGGGGAACAGACTTTAAAGATGAATTTTCAAAGACCGTTCTTTTTGATATGCCTGGAAGACTAGCGATGGCTAATATGGGAAAAAATACTAATGGGAGTCAATTTTTTATTACAACCAAAGCCACGCCTTGGTTAAATAAAAAGCATACTATTTTTGGACAAGTTGTAAAAGGGTTTGAAAACGTACAAATAATCGAATCGTTAGGTTCTCCCTCGGGTAAAATTTATCAACCCTGGTTTGGAAAAGAAATAGAACTACCTATAATCATAAATATCCAAATTATTCGATAGGTTTCTTTGAATCGGTCAAGTTTAAAAACTATACCAAAGAGATAGCATTTTAGCTTCTTCTCAATACACTCTAAAGGCATGTAAAAATTAAGTGATTTGTGGAACTTTCACTGGAAATATCTCGAACTACCTGCTAATCTGACAACTCAAAAAAACTTTTGCTACGAAGAGGCCGCATGAGAAAATCTTTGATAAACTTATCCATGTTCGCAATTCTTCTCTGCATTAGTCCCTCTTTTTGTTGTTATGGGCAAATAAACTCCGGTGAAGGTACTCCATATTATCGTTTTGCTCTGGTAAGAGATCTTTCGGACGCATTTGAAGACAGCTTAAAGATCAATCCACCCCTAATACCCATCAATATTCATTTAGCAAGGCAGCAACATGAGAACTATATACAATTGCTGGAAAAGTTAGTTCCTGAAGTCCTGCGTTTAGAAGGCGATCCCCATCATCCCGATTGTAATTTTATCGAAGATACGGCGATAGTTGTGGACGACCTGGCTGTCATTAGTAGGATGGGTGCTTTGGAAAGAAGAGGTGAAGAAGTACCTGTTGCAGAGGCTATCAAGAAGTTGGGAATAAAGAAAATACATCTTAAATTTCCCTGCACAATGGATGGTGGAGACATATTGTATACAGGAAAACACCTTTTTGTTGGTCTTTCTCATCGAACAAATGAATATGCCCTCAAACAGCTCAAAGAAATTTTTAAAGGAAAAACTGAAGTTATAGGTATTCCTGTCATTGAGGGACTTCATCTTAAATCTGTTATAAGCTTATTTGATTCTGAGACTCTTATTGTTGCAGCTACCCCTGCTGGAATGAAAATCAAAGAAGAAATTGAATCCTCAACAAACGATGACTACAGGTTTGTTTCAGTACCAGAATCTGTAGCTTCCAACGTGTTGAGGATAGGTTCTACCCTAATAGTTCAGGAAGGGTTCCCCCGAAGCGAATCCATCCTCAAAGATCTGTGTGACCAAAAGTTTGTCACTTTGGTAAAAATAAATATGTCTGAGCTAATAAAAGCCGATGGCGCCTTAACTTGTGGAAGCCTACTCTTTTAATAAAATAACTACTTAGAGGGGTTCCGATGCAATGGTCAGAATTTTCATTTATGCTCAAACCATCACCACTTGGCGGTGTAGGCGTTTTTTCAACCCATGATATACCTGCAGGGACACATCTCTTCAGCTCAGATTTTGAGATTAGAACGATGAAAGTTAAAGATGTTCCTGCCTCATTACGAAAATACTGCATATATATCAGTGATGAAGAGTGCCTATGTCCCGAACGTTTTGATCGTATGGAAATAGGCTGGTATATCAATCACTCGTCCACGCCAAATATTGCCAAAATGAGCCGCGTGTCTAATGCCCAAGCAGTTGAAAATATAAAAGAACGTACTATTTATGCCATTCAAGATATTAAGGAAGGGGATGAAATTCTGATCGACTACAATTATCTTGACGAACCGGAACACCTAAAAGAAGAGTATTACAAACAGAAGTAATTCTCACTGAAAGACTTTAATCCGATAAAAATTTGAATCATTGCATATGAAAAATATTACCACTTTGTCCGGTGTTGAAATGCCGTGTTTACTCTATGGAACGGCATGGAAAAAAGATAAAACAGCTGACTTGGTCACCCAGGCCGTTAAATACGGATTCAGAGGAATTGATACAGCTTGTCAACCCAAACATTACAATGAGGCTGGCGTCGGAGAGGCTATTCAACGGCTGGGCATGGTGGGCATTGCTCGTGGGGATTTATATATCCAAACAAAGTTTACTCCATTAAATGGTCAAGACCCACTCAACATACCTTATGATAGAAGTGCTCCTTTGAGCGAGCAAGTAGCACAATCTTTCGAAGTATCTAAGAAAAATCTTGGTGTCAGCTATGTAGATGGCCTGATTCTTCACTCTCCGTTAGAAAATATAGATCGAACGATGATCGTATGGCAAGCTATGGAACACATCTACAACCTGAAAGGAACCCATCAGATTGGCATAAGTAACTGTTATGATTTAGAAATATTGAAACAGTTATATGAGGGTGCCAACATTAAGCCGGCTGTTTTACAGAATCGCTTTTATGCAGACACAGGTTATGACAACGAGATCCGTAAGTGGTGTCAAGAACACAGAATTATTTATCAAAGTTTTTGGACCCTTACAGCCAATCCACAGATTCTTTCGAGTAAAACATTGCAAAATGCAGCTCAAACATATGAAAAAACTGCAGCGCAAATTTTCTTTCGATTTTTAGTAGAGATAGGCATTGTTCCGTTGACAGGGACTTGCTCCGATAAACACATGAAAGATGATCTTGAGATATTTAATTTCGACCTTCCAAAAGCTGTAGTACAAGAAATCGCATCCCTACTTGTTTGAGTGGTCTGAAGGGATAAACCTGTCTTAGCATAGTAGTGAGACGACTTGACCTTGCGCTTCTACATAACTTTCTATGACAATCTTCTTACATTTAGACTGCGAAGCAGTATTTTGCCACGAAGTGGCTAACATCATGTAGCCACTTCGTGGCAAAATACTGCTTCGCAGTTACTTATGAGTAATGGTGAGTAAGCCTTAAAATTAATTAATAGAAAGTTATGTACTTTCGCTGGTGAACGAATTGGCGAGAAAGCGCCTTTAGGGGTGCCCAAAGATTTTAATTTTGATATTTAGAATCTAACATTCAATACACTACTAACATTTGATCTTCCATTGCCTCTTTAACAGATTTGCAATGGCCAAATTCATTAATAATTATCTTGATTTCAAGATTTATATAACCATGATTATCAAATGTAATTTTAGGAAAATGCTCAAAATAGCATTCTGAAATGTACTTAAGTTTATCTCTTGAAGGTTCATTTTCATCAGTTGATAGGGCATAATCTCTAAAAATATTGATCAGAATAAGCTCATGTTTGTTATTAATAATGTCTCTTTGTACTGTAGGTGTTTTATCTTTCAGTTCGTTGTAATATCGATTAGTCGTTTCTACCGCCTCTTGGCGTGTTTTGTCTCTAAAATCTTGTAGACCTTGAGGTAACGTTGCAGGAGAATCGCTAGATGTAGGTGATTCTGCAATAACTGTAGTATTATCTAATTCCGCCATTGTTCTTTTGAATTGGTCAAAGCATGCAGTATGAGAATCTGAAAACCAAGTGGCTGCAAATCCGATTATTGTCATAGGAATTGTAATCACATATCCAAAAACTAGGAGGGCGGCAGCATAGCAACTTTCTGTAGTAGAAATCACTTTTAAAGAATATAACCCACTTTCATATGTATAGGTGTAGCCACACAGGATGCGAAGAGGGTGTAAGCAAAAATTGCCTGTTGTCTCAAAGAAATCCGGAGCATCTCTATCTGTAATTTCATTGAAACTACTTAGGATCCTTTCAGTTATAGTCATTATATCTCTTTTTTTTGTTATTTTAATTGTTATTTATAACTTATAAAGATATTAATAACAATTAAAATAACAAAAAACATTTTTAATTAAAGTTAAAGTTGGCAGTGAAATTGTTTTTTAATTAGTTTATAAGAACTGATTGTAAAATACACTTAGTAATTCTCGGACGATAGCCCACTTCTATAAACTGTTGGGGGGCTTCATCGATATCACATACGAAGTTTCATTGAATATATTTCACTTATTAGGCCTTTTACCTTTTTTATATGAATTTTATCATTTTCTTTGTCTAACCCCTCCAAAACCTTAGTGCATAAATCAACATACATGTCCACAAAGACCTTTCTTTCTTCCGCAGTCCCTATTTCCCATAAAGGATTAACCCATACCTCATCTAATAGTTGAATAATTTCTTTAGGTGAATCGTTCAAATGACTCAAAAGCATTTCTGAAGCTTTAGAAAAGAGCAAAGAAGAGTTTAGAACTGCATGCATACTTTTGCTTGGTGTATATGAAATAAATTTGAAAAATTGAATCGAGGTTTGGAGATCAGGCGTTGTTAATAAAGCTTTAGTAAAATAACTAAAACCGGTCATAGCAAACTCAACAAATCGATGACACCATTTGTCTTTTGCGGTATACGTACATTTTGATTCCATCCAGCAATTCATCATTCTTAAAAATAGAACTGCAGTTTCAGGATATTGCCATAAAGATTGATAATCGATGGTAGACCAGAAATCTTTCATTTGTTTGTTGACTTTCTTAGAACACGAATGACTCCAATAAAAGGCCAGTGTAGCTATGCATAAATAAGTTAAGGGGCATCTTTTGAATTGGGCTCGTTCATATAAATCATCAGGAATAAGGGGAGAATAACTACGAGAGTCTATTTTGCTAATGAAATTATAACCCAATTGATGAGTTGCATTGCAAACAGGCAAATCATCTACTTTGCTCAAAAAGATCTGTAAGATACTGATGAGTTGAGCTCCTGAACAATGAGGATGGGCATTTGTAAATTTTGTCATGTAATCCTTACAACGCTCGGTGCTATCGGTTGAAGCAAACTCTTTTACTAGAGCATCCATCGGAGAGGATATGGTGAGAGCATAAGGGTAGCGGCTACGTCCAGAATGTGCCTCTTGTAAGAGGAAAAACAATTCTTGGCCTCTTTCCACCTTATTAAATAGGTCTGGAGAGACTACAATTTCGATATAGTCTTTTAACAACGCTTCTTTTGTTTCCGGTTTCAATCTATGATTATCCATGATACGTAATAGAAATAGGTACCAAAGGTTCTCCCATTTCTGGGGTGAAACGCTTTTTTGATAATTTGATTTGAATATGCTAAGGAATCTAAAAAAATAGTGATCTTCATCGTTTTCTTTGATCTGACGCTCACGTTTTCTATCTGAAATTATGGCAGCAACTTTTACAAAGCAAGTTACGAAAGCTTGTAAGGCAGGTATATTCGATGAAAGCGATTCAGAACAGAGTTCGGCAATATGAAGCCATGAATCATTTTGTATACACCATTTGTCAGGACTTAAAAATTTATTGAAAAAATCCATGGTGTTAGATTCATTTTCAAATGGCCAAAAATGCTTAACAAAATTGATTTGAGCGTACTCATATCCATAATAGGGCTGGTCCCATAACGGTTGAATATCGCAATAGGGATCAAAAGAAGGGTCCTGTTTTAATAAATCTAAACCTTCTAAAATTAAGGGACGCCAGTCACTTTTCGTCCAAGATATATCAGACCAAATTTTCATAAGAACTTTAAGTAACTCAGGTCCTGATCGACTATCATCTTTTATGATCTTTTCTAATAACTTAATATCATCTAACAATCTCTTAGATTTTACATCTTCAGCATGCTTTGGAACTATCTGTTTCCATTCAGCATAAATGCTCTGGCAATAGGGGAGGATTCCCTTTTTGACTTGAATAACCGCTTCATGAGTTGTTTGAGAATCTTTTCGCTTTTCTCTGATAAAATTAAGAATAAGGGAGGGAATATCTACGTCCGCAGCAGAGGTCAGAATGATTGGATTTGGCGTGCTCGTGCTTGAACTAGGAGAGGATGTTGTGGAAAAAGATTCAATCATAAATTTAATTAACCCTAAAATGAAACTAAGTTATTTTATCTTGCTAGTTTGATTTTATCAACTCAATAAATAGGAGATAAATAGAAAGTACGCGTTTATTAATAGAAGGTCGCTGAGTTGATACACGCAAGTGGTAAACTAGCGTAGTATCGAAGTGATAGATGATTGAGTGATCAGTCACCTTTTATTTAATATTTCAAATCAAAATTCAACAAGTTCCAATGGTAGATAAACCAGAAAAACCCTGCACACGCAAATGCTAGAAACGTGCAGCAGCAACAGGCCATGTTAGCAGCGTCAAAATGATCACGGACAAACTAAATCCAAGGACAAAGTAGTTAAAACTCTGTTTATCGAGCGTGTTATGTACTTGCTGAAATACCGAGGAAGGATAATAAGTATCATAATTCACCTAGAAATTCCAGCAAATGCTATTAAATGCGTATTTCAATAGAGCATAGCTTAGGTGAGGCATGTCAAAATACACATGGGCAATCGCTTATTTTTTCCAAGTAGTGTTATGTGGTTATGCATTACTCGAAGCAGAAAACTCAACCACTCTATCTTTTCAAGAAGCCCTCGAGCCTATACTTAAAATGCAAAATGAAGGTAAGTTGGATGGCACTGTACTAATAGCGAAAGGCACTCAACAAGTTGTTTTACTAGACAATTCAAATGATAAATTAGACCCATGCCAAGGATTAGGTGGACAATATCTTTTAGCATCTACCGGAAAGCAGATGATAGCCATCGCTGTTCTAAAAGCCATCTATGATAATGCGTCAGGAACAACTGATGAGATTCGTTTACAGAAAACTAAAGAAGCAATCAATAGCGCTTTGATCCACTTTCTTCCCGCAACCGATAAAGTATGGAATGGAAAAGTACCTGATTGGGCAAATAAAATCACAATACATCAAATGCTTTCTCATCGATCCGGATTACCCGAATATACTAGTTATCCTGCATTTTTTGAAAAAGACATAGAAGGTAAAGACTTCAGCAAAAAACACCATGAAACGTGGGAAATATTAAAGATCATCGAGGGACAGCCCCTGAATTTTGAGCCAGGAACCTCTGAAGCATATAACAATACAAGTTACACTTTGCTAACCGAGGTAATTCAAAATATTACAAAAATGCCTGCAAAAGACTATATGAACAAATATTTATTTAAAGAATTAGGAATGCATGATACTTGGGCTGTTGATCAAGGGACAGAAAGTTCATTACGAAAGCAAAAAGAGACTAGATGTTTGTTAAAATCTATGAAATACAACCCCCTATCTAAATCTCAAGAGATTTATACAATTGAAGATTTAGATGACATCGGTAAGGGGGGAGGTGTCTCTATAGTCTCAACAGCAATCGATCTTTTAAAATGGAATCTTGGTGTACATAGAGACCATTGCTGCATTCCAAAGGAATTATATGAACAATTTATCTATCCTCATTCAAAAGGTCCTTCAGGATATGGTTATGGCTATGGCATAGCTAGAGATAAGTCCAAATTTGGTATCGCTCTTAATCATTCATCAGGATCGGTTCGCAATATTTATGTGCCCTCAGAAGAGTTAAGTCTAATAGTACTCACTCACGTTGGATACGATTGGGATCGTGTAGAACCAATCATTCAATCACGAATCGACGAATTGGTTAACTCCTCCTCCATGAATCGCCAAGAGGCTGATCAACAAGCTTTAAAAGAAATATTAATTCAGTACCCTGTCAGTGATAGAGGTTTCGAGGGAATAGTAAGTATATTCAACAAGTATTTAAATATATCTCCCTAACTTGAGGTAAATAAAGGCAGGGCAGACCTTACCCCCTATCACTTATATTAATGAGTTTCGTTGCCAACAAGGTGTTGTGACTGAATCCATTGTTGGCCGAAGAACTAGCACTTGAGATTTTTTTTCTCAGCTTGGATTCCATATATGCCTACGTCGTAGTGTTGTTGGTCTGTTGATGTTTTGAATACTTTATAGGAAGCCAAGCTGCCTTTGCTAAAGAATGTGTGTTTAAAGTGAAGAATCAGTGGTCATTAAAGAGCCCTAGGAATGAATTCCCTGAGTGCCCAGGGCTCACAAATAGCCAAAACTTTACCGTTTGTATAATGGCTCACTACTGCAGAGTCATCTTCAAAATAGGCCAGGAAAGTGAGTCTTGGCATTAGTTTTTCCATCGCACATATTCAAACGTTTGAGAAGACTGAGTTATTCAAAGTGTGGGCTAAAACGCTCCATGGAAACTTTCCTTTAAGATGAATGAATTGAATGTAAAAGAATCAATTGATTTTTTCAATTGGATGGAGGCAGAGGTGTAATAAGAAAGGGGGCAAACCTGACCCCGATTAGGACCCCATAATCGCGGAAATTACGGGTCTATAATATTCTGTAGGCATGATAAAGCAATTAATGAAATATGACATGTTTCCAACAGGCTTGAAAGAAATTATTCTAGGAAATGAAAAATCTAAGCCAGAAATTGCTTACGTGTCATCGTTAAAATGATTACTCAAACTACTAATTTACTTAGATCTCTATATAATTTAGGAAAATTGTTTTCGGCACCAGAAACTCTATTTACTTTTGTTAAATCAAAACAGGCAAAAATTCTTAAAACAAGTGATCTAGATTTTTCTGGAATTTCTTTTTGATGTTGAAATATGAAACTATACAAATCGTGGGGATCATCGAAGCGTTTAAAAAATATTCTTCCATTTCTTTCTTCAAAATTATTATTCTCTTCGTCTATATGAAGTAGATCTAGAACAACTTGAAAAGATTTTTTTGAATCAGAAAAGTATCTTATATAAGATGCACCAAAAATATCTAAAGTCTCTACTGTATTAGCAATACCAATAAGTTTCGGATCTATCCATGGTTTTGTTTTGTGAAATTCTAATAACGATGCTTGAATGACTCTTAGACGTTTTCCCTGCAGTGTAACTTTAGGAACTGAGTATTTTATGTCGTCTTTATCAAAGTTCTCTTTAACTAAACAGCGTAGAGCTTTTTTTACATATTTTGGAGCGTCTTTAGACCAACCAAAAGTAGCAATTTTTTTTTGGGTTTCTTCAGGTAATGATATTTTTTCTATGACAGAGTACTCTAGCATTTGAAGCAAATATGACTCTATTGCAACATTTTTAGTTTGTTTTGCCAAGTTAAAAAAATTTAAAAAGTAGTAACAAGTTTTCCAAATGAAATTTAATTCTAGATATCCCTGGGGCGTAACATATAGAGCATTATCCATATTATCTATATGTTTTAAATATAGATTAATCGATTTTTCAATTTGATTTTCAGATAGGGTGATGCCGTTTAAAAGAAAGGCATTTATGTCTGAGTGATGGGGATCAAAGCCTAAAGGATACATTACATTACCTGTATTAAAATAAAATAATATTATAACATATTATGATTAATAATTTCAACTATTTAACTTCTAGTGCGATTATTGCTGAGTGATTTTATAAATATTAAGTAGTTAGCTTCAATCGCGAGACCAATCATTATTTGCCCTCAACGTCCTTAAGAATAGCATATGTTCTGCTGTTTCTGTCTTCCACCAATTACCCGCTATTTTAAGCCTTTTTTGAATCACATATCTTTGGCTGTTTTCAATTTCTCCTGATTTCAGAATTGCGGGCCTGAACCCAATTACTGATCCCAGTCACCAGTCACTTTAGCCTTTATCCTTTCTATTTTATACTTTAGTATGTTGGGGACGTTGTTGCTCTTAACTTGCGGCTACCGAATGAATAATTTAGCAGAATCAATGAGATTTTATTATGACCACTTCCACAAAATGCCAGTAGAAGATAAACAGACAGTGATCATCCCTGCAGTACGACTTCAACTATTATCGAAAGGTAATTTAAAAGCTTTATACCATCGTGTAGTCGCCACAAAGAAAACAGCGCGTATAGGCCGCTTCTCAATGGTATGTTTCATCCCGTTTCAAAACACACCTATGTACAATAAAAAAGAGTATGGAAGTATGCAGGCACATGACATTGGATTTAACTACAATCAATCTCATGATGAATTTGCAAAGCTTTTTTCTTAAAATCGCTTGCTAACATAAAGTGAAAGTGGGCAGGCCTGCCCCCTATCTTGAAAGTTGTTAAGAAACTTGTGTGTTTAATAAGGTAGAGAAAAGAGTAGCCCATTCTGCTTCTGCTTTTTCATTTTTAAGCATTTTAATAAGGCCTTCAAGTCTCATTGCAGAAAAAAATTCGTATTTTGCTTGAGGTGCTCCCTCCTGTTCTATTTTTAATAGCTGATAAGCATTTTCGTATTGACCCGCACTACACATATTATAAGCAACTTTCGTAAACGCAACCTGTCTAACTTCCGGATGTTCAATTGTCTGAATAAAAACTAAAGCCTCAGAAAAATCATTAGTTTTAGTTGCTTGAGAAAGAAGTACTTTTACTTTCTCCATTTCTGTTTGAAATAATTTCTCCCATTCCTTATGAGCAGTTTTTAAAGCCTTTTTAGGTAATCCATCTAACCCTGAATAGCATAAGACAGCCCTAGCAAAGCCTTTTAAGAATGTATCCTCTAATTGATTTGCATGCAAAAGGGCACTTTTAAAGGATCCTGAGCTTGATAAAGTCTCTAAAACAAATTCCATATTTTCTTTAGAAACTTTTTTAAGCATATGGAAAGTGAGCGTATCAATCCCTTCTTTAATATTTTGCTTAAAATCATCGGGGTACTGAAGCATTTGAGCATCAAGCTCTTTCAATAGAGTCACAGCAATATCGATTTGACGAGTATGCAGTTTGCGAGCGAAATCAGTCGCTGGAATTTTTTCAATACAACGGCGAGCCGATTCAATATCGCCACAGTTAAGATAAGCTTCAATTTGGGTTTGTGCCAAATTGGCGCGAGTTAATCCTTCAATAGAATGATCAAAATTTGACAGAGCATCTGGAGAACCAAAAAGGGCAAGATGCCTAGCATAGTTCAAGAAAGCATGACAGCCTTGTTTTGTGGGAAGAGTTTTTATGAACCTGATCATTTCGTCATAATCTTCGATATTTGCTGCTTTTGATTCAATGAGCTCATCTCTTGCATGGTTTTTAAGTTTTTTCACAATATCTTCTACTTGTGAAACCGCTACATCTTGAATGGTTTGACCTTTGAGATTTGTATAAGGATGTGCGCCAGCTTTTAAAAGATACTGCACAACAGCACGCTGTCCTTTTTTAGCTGCATAATAGAGCATCGAATTTCCTTTTGGATCTGACATATCAATCCAGCCGCCACGCTCAATAAATTTTTGAACGATAGATAAATCGCCCGTCTTCGCAGCTTTTAATGCAGATGGATCAAAATAATTGTTTTGTTCTGAACTTATAGGCTGCATAAAACCCTCATTTTAATTAATCGAAGTTATAGTATTTCAAGGTATAAATAAATATAAAATTACATCGCACTTAGTTTTCTCTAGTTAAAAGGACGATTATATTCTGTTCCAGAGATGGGGGTAGAACTGCAATTTTAACGATAATTCGTTATTTATTAGCTAATTGATCAGTGTAAGATATACCATTGACAAGGTTTCATTTTTTTTAATTGGAGTTTAGGCATATGGTAGAAATGTAAGCAAGGTATTGAAAGATTGGATAATAATGTTATTTATGTGATAAATCAGAGGTTAGCCTCTTTGTAGGACTCTGTTTTCTTGCTGCTGTCTATTGAGGGTTTTTGCATGCATACTGCATAAAAAAAGGAAAACTTTATGAGATTTTTTAAAAATCAGTTCAGAACGATGTTAGCTGTATTAGCGATGATGATCAGCTGTGAATCTTCAGAACTTTTAGCCTTTGTTAGTGCAGATCAGCCAATGACTGGAATAAGCAGTACAGGGAACATAATATCCATATGGAGCGTGTATGATAATGCGAATGCTAGTTATGTAATAAGAACTAGCACATGGGATTCGATAAATGGTTGGTCGTCTAATGCTACAATTTCAACTATCCCTAGCCAGTCATTTAACCCTTTACTTGCAGTGAATGGGACAGGCAATGCTGCAGTTATATGGACTACATTGGATACTAATAATCTTCCTACACTCCAAGGAAGAATTTACTATAATGGAGCTTGGGACTCAGGCCCAACACAATTTTCTGCAACAGATGAGTCTATAATTTCGTATAAACTCAAATTAAATGATAGTGGTGAAATTTCTGTCATCTGGAGTTCCTATCCGCCGAGCAGTAGCGATAGTGCAGTATACGCTTTGACAGGAAGTACCGTTGCTGGTGGATGGAATACCGCTAGTGGTATTACTAAAATCAGTGATTAATCTATGGGTGGGAAAAATCGGTCAGAATGACACGCTTGTGGATTTCGTTTGATGGGCAATTCTCTATGTATCTCTTAAAATTCAAGACTGGATGATATCCTGTTATTTGAGGATCTATGATTTTTGAAAAATCTATTAAAGTATCTCTAAGCATCTTGAATAAGGAGAATCCAGATAAGGATTTGAAGTTGGCTGGTAATAAAGGCACCAAAGCTTATTAATTAGTTTTCTTAACCTTATCTAAAGTTTATCATAGGAAGCGTTCAGCCTTTTATATCCTGACCACTGTATGTAGGGAACCATATATGGAGATTCATGATCATGTAACCTCACCTTGCTTTGGGGTAGATTGGATTCCACTTTGTCTGCCGTCCCACTATTTGTAAATAAGACCCCACTCTCGAGTGGGGTCTTATTGCCCTTTAAAATGTAATAATAGAACGCTATTGACTTACAAGGCTAATAGAGAGAGCAACTGATGGAGAGACTGGTTCACCTACTGGAGCTATAGTTAAGAGACCAGCTCCACGTCCAACAGCACTTACAGACTGGAATAGATCTATCTGATCTCCAGCATTGAGAGGGATTAAAATTGAGATTGTAGAAATTCTAACATCAGTTGCGAGTGTTACGTTCGTTCTGCTATTTGTACGAGGGACATCTGCTCCGTTTAGTCGAATCCAAAAATCGATATTTGTTGAACCAGCGATAGTTTCACCTACTTGCGAGGAAATTGTAATCACGTAAACACCAGCAGTAGGAAAGATAATAGCTGAAGTATTGGGAGCATGCGTAATCCCATTGAGCACTTCATTTGTACTCAGTGTTACGATTGTAGGATTTGTCGTGCCTGGGGTTTGCGTTGTTACATCGGTAATTGAAGCATATGGAACTACACCTAATCCAGCTGGTCCCGGTGCTCCAGTAGCACCTGTTGCTCCAGTAGGTCCGGCAGGTCCAGCGGGTCCCGTTGCTCCAGTAGGACCAGCAGGTCCCGCTGCTCCAGCAGGTCCAGTTGGTCCCGTAGGGCCAGGGGGACCTTGAGGTGGCTGAGAACAGCCATTATTGCAAGAGCCCGAAATTTTATATAATTCTAATTTATTATTTCCATTTGCTTGAGACTTTAGAAATGCTTCTAATACGGAAAGAGAAGCGTTTGGCTCCTTTAAAATATTGCCATCTACTTTTCCATAGAAAACCGCACGAGTTGCATCAAACTCTCCAAAATCTCCAGAATATGATCTCTTTAATGTGGAAACGTTGCCTATCTTATCATAGTCGATTTCTACCAAATCTCCCTCTAATAGAGTTTTTTTTGCTAGCAAACAAGAATCGTTTTTGACAAGGTAATCATATGTGCATGGAGCTACGCGCGACCCTCGGACTTCTGTCAAGACTTGAGTGTTGGAACCATTTGAAAGGACAAATGGGGTAAAACTATACTCTATTACTTCTCCATCGTTTGTAGCAACTTTGACGATATTATTACCTTCAACAACTTCATAATGAAAGTTCATTGAAGAAAGACTATCATTGTTAGAAGCATTGTGCCATTCAATGGAACTTGGATTTCCATCTCCATCATATGAAAATAAGAGATGATTGCCACTTGGGTATGTTTCTTGAACAAGCGTAAAGTATTCAGAAGAAGTTAGTTGTTTGTCCGATGAAGGGAGGAGATTTGCTCCAAGTAGAGAAGGCAATCGATCGACTTTTTGATACGTCCTATTTGTACCATCTGCTAAAACAATTTCACAGGTTTCTTTATTATCAAAAAGATTATTTCCGCGATAGGAGAGAAGCTCTCCGCTAGGACCTTCCACATATGCTACCGTTCCTTTAGAATCTTTTTCTAAAATAAGAGCGCTTTGGGGCAAAATCTTCCATCCCATTCCCTGTTTTGTTTGATAGCTTCGTTGCAAAAGAAAGAGATCTGTTCCTTCAGCAATAGTGAGATCTATTGTAGATTCATAATAGTCTCCAGTTCCTACGTTAACACTTGTTGCAGCCAACTTATTGAGATCAATCGCTGAAGGCGATGAAGCGTGAATAGGTATGGAGCCAAGGCACGACAGGATGCAAAGAATGCCAAAAAAGCGATTTAAGAAATGCATAATTTTGCCCTTTAGATAGTTAATAATTTTTCGTCCAGCAACGTGTGTTATCAAGAATGATCAAGTCATTTCTTTGTACAGAACCTAAGCATCGATTATTTCGACATGAATTATCGCAACAACTTGGTCGTAGCTTACAGAAAAAGAGGTCAAATGGAAGTTCAATTCCCAATATTGCTTGCACACACGTATCATAAATGGAATCATGAGATACTTTGAGCTCACAAGATAAGTAATCATTACACTGAAAATTAAGACGACACTTGCCTCCCCAGGAGTTCTCAAACTCATTTTTTGAGTAATAATAGGGGCCTGCTGCCAAATAAACATTAAAACAATCACATTGCCATATAGATGAACCAACTTCAGCATCAAAACCAGTCAATGCAAAAATGTGCGGCTGGCAGGTGACCACAAAGTTACCAATATACTGATCAAAAACCGTAATAGGACCGCGATGATCTTTGTTTCCTAATGGAACATACGCATTGATGCGAAAATCCCAGCACGATCCGAGTGATTCAAATCCAATACCAAGTTGATGAAAACCTTTGAAACAACTTTCTCTGTAGTCATAAAAAAGATTGCCTCCCCAATAACGACAGGTACATGGATCCATGTAACGTATACCAAGGCCGATGTTTGTTCCCCATTTGCCGTTGTTGATTGAATGCTCTTTAAAATCAATGAAGGGTAGCCATTGATTGTCAAAGCAAGCGCCTGCAAAAAAACCTAGCGTTCCATAATTTCGATCCACGCCCACAGCTTTTCCAACAGCATATTTAAATTCAACAAGTGATATAGTTGTACATTCATCCAAAACAGAGAGAGAGTATTGATTCGCCCATGAATCAGGTTCAGCCTGCGTCTCTGCAATTTCTGGAGAGTAATGAAACTCATCATGTTGAACACAGGATAAGTTCATCGTAAAAAATAGACTTGATATGAAAAGAGCGACAATATAAATTTTAACGTTTCTGCTTAGCTTCATATTTTGACATCGCTTTTTGTTAAAAGTCACAAAATAATTTGATATATATGTAAGCCTGGATTGCACACAATGTATATTTTTCAAATTCGTCGATAAAGTAAAGAGAATGGCTTAAATTATTGTGTGAGTCAGATTTTATCAAAATCAAAAAATTAGTAGAATTATTAAAAGACGCAAATGAACTCACAGCTATCCTTATTACAGTTTCAAAGAATACTAAAGCACTGATAGCTAATAAATAAGTTATCTTTAATCGTTTTATTTCATTTTTTTTAAAAAATATCTATAATAAATTTAAGTGAGTTTCTTTTTAATATTCTATTAATGGGAGAATGTTATGAGTACCTCTAGTTTTAATTCTAGTTATTCCCCCTCAGATTTGAGAACGGCTTTGACCTTGGGAGAGGTTGATTCTCAAGGATTTAAAGATTTAATGGATGTGAAAGCTTTTTATACACATCCCCAACTATATACTGTTGCACAGGATGTATTAAAAGAAGCGCTTAAAGGCAACGATTCTAGGCAAATTGTAAGAGTATATAGCGTCCTTACCTCTAAAGATGTCAGCAGTTTGCCCGGCTTTTTCGGAAGATGGGGCCTAAACAGTTCTATTCAGCAATGTGAAGATAAGTTTACACAATCCTTTGATGATTTCTTTAGCAACCATACCGCCTTAGTTTCCAAATCGGATCGCAACAAGGCCTATTTTGATGAACATTTAAAAGACCATTTCAACGCAATAGAAGGGAGATTTAAACTCTTTAATAGAGACGTAGAAAAAGAACTTCTAAAAGACTGGCATACAGTTAAAACAGCACTTATACACGATGACTATGACACAGCAAAAGTAGCGTGGGATAAAATTCAAAGAACTACCATTCTTCATTTTTATGATAAAGACTACCTAACTCTTCAGGGATGCGATTTAAAAAAATTTGATCAGCAGGGGGCTGAGATATTTCTAAAAGAAGGACTTCAGAAGTTGCAAACTTACTTGAAAGATGCTGCTACAAAACCTCAAACTTTTGCTAAGAATGAAGAACCAGATGAAATTGAAGACCTTATAGAAAGCTTTACATTTGTATCTACAGACATAGACCCGGTAGAAATAAGAAATGAAAAAATCAATGCGCTAATTTCTTCTGCTACTAAATTTAGAGGAGGGTCAGACGGGGACTTAGGGGAATTAAATACGAGTGATATCGACATTATCAACGGCGCTCTGGAAAAAGCCCCAGAAGCATTTCGCGACCTGGAAGTCAAAATTCAAAACGATTCTGCCCAAATAGATGCCTTTTGCAAGTTTCTACCCAAATGTACAAATTTGAGTACACTTAAACTAGATCTAGGATCAGTCAATGCAATAGAAGGCAAAAAAATCCTTGAATCTTTATTAGCTCTTGGCAGAGAGGGCAAGCTAGAAAATCTTCATTTAGCGAATATAAAAAAAACCGAAGTACTAGATAGCTTTCTAGACAGTTTATCAACCACAACATCTCTTAAAGAGCTTAAAATTGAAAATTACAGAACAATTGAAGCACTGACTGAAAGGCAAATGTCTTTAATTGTAAAACTAGTAAAAAATATTGCGAATATTAAGGAAATTGATTTTGAAAACACGACTATCTCAAAAGCCGCCTTAGACCTATTAATAAAGGAAATAGGGGCATTCCAAGACAAGCGTCTTTCCTTTTCAGCTAATTTAGTACATCCAGATTTTAAGTCCAAAATAGGAGAAGCAGAAGCCACTCCTAAATCAAATTTAAGCGTTTCATGGTATACTTATCGAGAAAACGGAAGATGGATTCGTAAGTGATAAATCATTTTATTCTCATGCAGAACTGTATTCAGAAGCTCAAGAAGTTTTTGCAAAGTTTAAAAAAGTGGAGGCGGGAGAGATGCATTCACTTTTGACTGGGAAAGATTCAAGATTTTCCCTACAAAAGGGGTCAAGAAAGGAGTCAGGCCTGACCCTTTTATGACTCCTTTATCTCTATCTTTTTAATCAGAGGCCTTCGATATACAGGAATCAAATATTTTTTGTACTTTTTCAGGGTAATATACTGAATAGGAGTTTAACCAGGCTCTATTATTCATTACTTCATTATTGCATTTTTTAATTTCATCTTTTGTCGCCAGACGCATTCTTAAGTTTGCATCTATTAATTTTGAATTAGTAAGAGCATATGTACTATACTTTCCATGGATTGAAACCACCTCAACACTATATCCATGTTCACTAGACGACCAATTATCTACTTTATTTTTAATATATCCATAACAGACAGTTTGATCCTCAAAATGATATACATCTTTTTTATTAAAATAAAAATCTGATGTTTGGTAAGCTACAAAGGAGCCTACGAATGGAGAAACGTCTCCCCAGTTATTAATTGAAATATAATCATTATTGACTGGCATAATAAAGCCTCTATATGTTTTAAGTTTTTTATTAATTGTATGGTTATATTTGTTAAATATAAAGTTAATTAGTTTATAGCTTCAACTTCAATATAATAAACAAAAAATAAAATATCTCATTTTTTTACAAAGCTTCTTGGAAAATAGGCATTTGATGGACTTTTTTATGTAACATGGATAAATCAAACCCCGGCAGGGTGCCATGTGTTAGCTCCGTACGTGAAGGGGTCAGGCCTGACATTCGGACATTTTTTAGATCTTGAAATAAAAATTATATTAGGAGTCCAGAGGGCCTCTGGCCCTATGACGGAGGATTTTTAAGGGGGCAGGACCCCCTTAAATGGGGGCGGCTGGACTCGAACTAGCGGAGACGTGTACAGTAGGGTTCCTTTCCACGCACAGGCTTAAACTAGAATACATAGGTTTAATACAATCAATTAGTTTTGCAGTCAAGTGCGTAAAAATGCGTAAGTGATAGTATGGGATATTAATAGGGTCGTCTATGAAGATAGAAAAAGTACCATTACCACAAATATGTCATAAATATCCGAATGAACGAATTGGTGTTATTATCTGAAGGAAGAGCCGTATGCATTAATATTGCACGTACGGATCTGTGCGGGGAATGTCGGGTAACCGACATTCCTACCGTGACCCACAATCATTGATTTGTATTTTTCGGTTGACCAGTAATTTTCGATTTTGAAGATCTTATGATTATTCCTATACTTCAGCAGTATGATAAGTTTATGCAAAATACTTAATAGAGATTACTGGATTTAAAACACTAAAATATAAATATATAAATGATTGAAAATTATCCTTTATACAAAAAATGCCAAGCTACAACATGGCCATCTTTTATGGATAACATGGAATTAGTGACATTCTCTGAGATAGAGCCATTTAAGAAAAACTTGGAACCTTTTCTACTGAATAGCGAAGCACTCAATAGCATTTTGATCGGGACGCTATTACAGGCTAATGAAGCTGCAATACTGAGTCTGGGAACATGCTGTCAAGGATCTAAACTTGAAATTGCTTGGATGCTGACACATGATAAAGTGTTGATGTTGACTGAAGGTAGCGAAAAGGCTCTTCATTTATTAGCAGATCATTTTTCAAAACAACCTCAAGACATCTACAGAATAAGGGGAGCGGCTTATTCTGTTGATACATTCATTAGACTAAGTCGTCTTGGTAATTGTAAGAGCATGATGCAAAATGTTTACCAGCTAGATAAAAAGGTTTTGCAGAATCAAACTCCTGGACAGCTTAGAAAGGCAGAATTATCTGATACCACATACCTTCAGTCATGGGTTGAGAAATATATTACCGAAGCAAAACTCGACCCCGTAGATCCAAATGGACTCTTAAAAACTCTGATTGGGAAGGAGCGTTTGTATTTGTGGGAAAACAACAAGATTATTCTATCGATGGCAGCATGCGCAGGGCCCACCTTTACAGGTATTCGGATTAATCTTGTTTTCACGCCCCAAGATTACCGTGGAAAGGGTTATGCCTCTTCCTGCGTAGCAGAATTAGCGAATCATCTTTTGGAACATGGATATAGCAAATGCTTTATTTTTGCAGATCAAGAGAACCATACAGCAAACACCATTTATAAAAAAATGGGGTTTGCTTTAATGGGAAGCTACATGGATTGCAAGATTGCTAAAGATACTGAAGCTTCCTGACCTGGTTTGAAAAAATCCCGTACAGTCCAATGACAGTTAATAATGCTCCAAAACTAAAAAAGGCGATATTGTAGCTCACACCTACAGGTGATGAAAAGCTTGGCTCAATGAGATAGTCAACTAAAATTCCAGCAATGACTTGTGCGATTGGTACCGATGATTTCGAAAGAGCTCGTCTGACAGCAAAGAAACGCCCTTGAATTTCGACAGGAACTCTACTCTGCCAGATGCTTCGATTGGTTGCATTAATAAATGGGATAATCCCCATAAATATGCTTAAACCAAGTCCCCAAAATAGAGGATGACGGGATAACCCGATGGTCATCACCCCAAACACGCCAAGGAAAACAATTGCTATCATATTGGAACACGCGAGATATCTGTCACATAGAAAATCATTGATATTTGATAAGAAAAGCGTTTCGTTATGAATGCAATTGAGCTAGATCGCTCTGACTTGCGCACTCAAGTACGTAAAGATTGCGTAAGTGATAAAAAGCTGGAGCCAAGCTGAGCATGTTTTGCAAATTCAAACGTATTTATGGGTATTACGATAAAGAGGAATTGTGCCAGAGATTAGCAGGTTTTTATTTATGTACGCAAGAGAACACAATCCTCCACACATTCATGTGTTTTGTGGAAACCATGAGGCCGTCTTAGACATTCAAAAATTGAATGTAATTGAAGGAAATATACCAGCAAAAAAACTAATTCTAGTAAAAGCTTGGATGGTGCTTCGAAGCAAAGAATTAATGAGAAACTGGGAAAACCTGTCACAAGGTGCTGGATTCGAAAAAATCGAACCATTGAGGTAACAATGTTACATGCTGTAAAAAAAGTAGAATATATAAAAGACTACAAACTGAAATTAACTTTCAGAAACAAAGACGTTAAGATTGTCGATTTAAAAGATGAACTTTGGGGACTGATGTTCGAACCTTTAGTAAATATTGAATATTTTCAACAAGTAAAAATAGATGGAAGCACAATTGCTTGGCCTAATGGAGCTGATTTTTGTCCAGATGTCCTCTATGAAATAGGAAAGGAAGTTAAAGAAAACAAACGTGGACCAATCAAAAGAACAAGACATTCTACATCTGCCTTAAGAAGTAGCAAGGGTAATATTGCTGCAAAATCTAAAAGTTAACGGGATTATTAATTCGTTAAAGTTTTTTGCTTTTTAGTCTTTCTTAAGCTTTAACAAGCAGGCCGTAAATTCTTGAAGATCTTTAGCGAACTTTAAATAGGACAAAGTGGTATTCATCCCAAAGTTTTGCAAACCCTAAAATCGTTCCGTTATCATTAATCTCGAGTAGCTGTTGGATATTTATTGTATCAGTCGAATGATCATCAATTAGATCGACCATGCCGTCCATATGTAGAAGACAGGAATGGTGTAGAATTTGGGAAGAGGATACAACAAGAAGCAAAATGTAGCAACAATCTACGCGAGGGCATTATTTGCTTGGAGGTAAAGTCCCCAATGCTGCTTAGAGATAGCTGCAAAACTATGCTGTTATTATTGTCGCTCCGAGGCAGTATTTACTGTCGTTTCCTTTTTCCAATACCCCATGAAAGTCCCAGACAAACAATTTTATCAATTAAGTTCCTCGTTAGGGTTATCTTATTGGATTTATTTATTAGCCATTTGAGCTTTGGTATTCTTTGAAACTGTAATAAGAATAGCTGTGAGTTCTTTTGCTTCTTTTAATAATTCGACTAGTCTTTCGGCTTTGATAATGCCTGATTCACCCAGCAATTCAAGCCAATACATCGATTCTTCAAGCTCTTGTAGGGCTCCATCGATTTTGGCTACGAATTCAGCCTTGCTTCTGGATCTTATGCTTTCACGATAATGAGCACCTACAGAAGTACCACAGCGCAATCGCTGTTTACCTAATACTTGAGCT